>RGTL01000463.1 GCA_010025385.1 Gammaproteobacteria bacterium
GAACACCAGCGCGAGATACACAAAAGTGTGCAAGCGCTTCCAGTATTTCCCCAATGCCTTAATCGATGCGCGAGTTGAGGTGCTCGCCAAAGTCACCAGAATCAACCACGCGGCAAACCCCAGCAACACATAAGGCCGCTCCGCAATCTCCTCTGCCAGACGCGGAAAGTCCCAGCCCAGATAAAAAGACAGAAAAAACACGAAGTGGCCGCTGGCGTAGGCGAAGGTCCAAAGACCTACCGCGCGGCGGTACGTAAGCAGCGCCGGCCATTTTGCCCAGCGGGAAGCCATCGGCAGAAACAAAACGGCCAACAGCAGGTTGAAGGTCCAAATGCCAGTCTCAAGAATGAGCGCCTTCTGGGGATCAACCCCCAGCGCATGACGCTGCCAGGCCAGCGCAATCAGTAGAGCGGGCAGCGCCAGGCCCGCGTGGACCAGCGGCCGTATCAACGATACTGCTGCCGGTCGCCCGGGTAGAGGTGAGCGACCTCATCCGAATAGCCGTTGTACACCCGCGAAGGAATACGCTCGACATCCGTTTCGCTCCAAATGCGCCTCTCGGTAGCCTGACTCCAGCGCGGGTGCGAAATGTCCGGATACACATTGCTGTACCAGCCGTATTCGCGCGAATTTTCTTTGTGCCAGGTGGCCTCCGGCCGCTCCTCGGTGAGGGTAATGCGGACTACGAACTTCGGTGACTTGAACCCGTACTTCCACGGCACGGTAATGCGAAACGGCATGCCGTTTTGCGGCAGATCCTGATCACCATAGACCCCAAAGGTCGCGAATGTCAGCGGATTCATTGCCTCTTCTATGGTGAGTGCTTCCACGTAAGGCCAGTCCAACGTACTGAAGGCCGAGGCCTGGCCGGGCATCTCTTCAGGGCGAAGCACACTGGTGAACGCGACGTATTTGGCGGACCCGAGGGGCTCAATTACTTTGAGAATATCGCGTAGCGGTCGGCCGTTGTAGGGAATCACCATCGACCAGGCTTCCACACAACGGAAATCGTAAACGCGCTCTTCCAGATGGCTGAACGGCATGCCCATCAGGTCGTCGATATCAAAGGTGCCGGGTTTTGCGCACAGCCCATCGAAAGTGACCTGCCAGGGTCTGAGTTGAAACAACCCCGATTTTTCG
>RGTL01000464.1 GCA_010025385.1 Gammaproteobacteria bacterium
GCTAAAACCGCCCTCACCGACCTGCACAAGCGCATTCGGCTCCTCCGCCCATGACCCGATCACACCACGCGGTCGGTGGTACTTAAAGCTGCGACCGAAAACCCGCACCCCCTGCGCCATCAATGCCGACGCAAGGGTATCCCCCGGGTGGCCCGAATAGCGCTTGCCATTGAATTCAAAATGAATTCGCTTTGAACGATCAATTAACCCGCCCTCGGACAGGCGTCGAGCACCGCTCATACCTTCTCACCTGAAGGCTTCTCGCCCACGCGATAGATCCCATGTATTGAGTAAGTCACCGTATCGCGAATCACGTTAAACCAACGACGACAGCCTGAGGAATGGCACCACTGTTCCGCGTGAGCACCCTTGATGTTCTTGCGGAAGAAAAGATAGTCGCCCCACTGCTCATCATCCAGCGCATCGGGCTCGGTGGGTCGCACGATGTGCGCCTCACCTCCGTAATGAAACTCATCCTGATCACGTGAACCACACCAAGGGCATTTGATCTCAAGCACGCTGCCGTTCTCCTCAAATCCCTTAGTGAGCAACACCGGCTGCGCCGTGCTCATCAATCAGGGCGCCGGAATAAAATCGATCAATCGAAAACGCGGCATTCAGTTCGTGCGGTTCATCATGCGCAATCGTGTGCGCAAATGCCCATCCCGAACCCGGAGTGGCCTTGAACCCTCCCGTGCCCCAACCGCAATTGAAATAAAGACCAGAAACCGGGGTCTTGGAGAGAATCGGGCACGCGTCGGGGCAGACATCGACAATGCCGCCCCACTGACGAAGCATCCTTACCCGACTGAATACCGGAAACAACTCCACGATCGCGGCCACATTCCCCTCGATGATGGATACGCTGCCCCGCTGCCCATAGCCCGTGTAGGCGTCGATTCCGGCCCCAATTACCAGCTCACCCTTATCCGACTGGCTGACATAACCGTGCACGGCGTTGGACATGACTACCGTATCTAACACCGGTTTAAGCGGTTCCGATACCAGGGCTTGGAGGGGATGGCTCTCTACCGGCAGGCGAAATCCGGCCATATCCGCTAGGACACTGGCATGACCGGCCACCACCACGCCCACCTTATTGGCTCCAATAAAACCACGACTGGTTTCGATGCCGGTGAC
>RGTL01000465.1 GCA_010025385.1 Gammaproteobacteria bacterium
CTCGGTCATGTTATTTCGTCGGCTCAGAGTGCTAGCGCGGGGCTGTGTCGAGTGGAGCTGTCCAAGCTAACCCCTGATGGCAAGAGCGTGTACTCCCATCAGGGCATGATCGATTGCCAGATTCTTGCGATGTCCGGAGGGTGGAGTCCCGTCGTGCATCTGCACTCGCAGTCAGGCGCGAAACCTGTGTTTGATTCGGGCCGAGCCTGTTTTATCCCCGGAGCGTCGGTTCAGGCTGAACGTTCTGCGGGAGCCTGTGGCGGATCGTTCTCTCTTGGCGCCTGTTTGGCTGAAGGGGCTCGGGCAGGGGCAGAGGCGGCAGCCGATGCGGGGTTTGTCCCATCGAGCGTAGATGTGCCCTATACAGACGCAGTAGACGAGGCGCCTATCGAGGCGCTATGGGAAGTCCCTACCAACATGCTCGACGGCAGTCGAACGAAAAAATTCGTCGACTATCAGAACGACACGACCGCGGCCGATATTCGTCTAGCGGCTCGCGAAGGCTATCGATCGATCGAACACGTCAAGCGCTATACCGCGCTCGGGTTTGGCACCGATCAGGGGAAGCTGGGCAATATCAACGGCCTCGCTATCCTGGGGAAAGCACTCAACAAACAGCCAGGAGAGGTCGGGACCACGACGTTTCGCCCTAACTACACGCCCGTCACCTTCGGCGCTATGGCAGGGCGAGCGCTCGGCGAGACGCTTTTTGATCCTGTTCGAAAAACAGCAATCCACCCGTGGCACGTTCAACGGGGTGCCCTGTTCGAAAACGTCGGGCAGTGGAAGCGGCCGTGGTATTACCCGCGTTCGGGCGAGACCATGCAGCAGGCGGTGGATAGGGAGTGTTTGGCGACGCGCAATAGCGTGGGAGTGTTGGACGCCTCCACCCTTGGCAAGATCGATATTCAGGGCCCGGACGCGGCGGAGTTCTTGAACTGGATTTACAGCAATAATTGGAGCAACTTGCAACCCGGTCGGTGTCGCTACGGCTTTATGCTTGGCGAGGACGGCATGGTGATGGACGACGGGGTGACCACCTGTATTGCGCCCAATCACTATGTTATGACCACCACCACCGGCGGCGCGGCCCACGTGATGGCCTGGATGGAGCGTTGGCTTCAGACGGAATGGCCGCAC
>RGTL01000466.1 GCA_010025385.1 Gammaproteobacteria bacterium
GAAAGCCACAAAGGCAATCAGCTGTCCTATCAGGGTGAGATTAATATTCACTCGTTACTCCTGTGGTGCGAAGGGTGGGCACGCCCACCTTCGCTATCAATATGGCTGTTAGCCTGCGACCACAAAAATGAGGTACATAGCGATACCCACACCAATAATCGGGATCGCATCAACCAGGCCCGCGCCCAGGAAGAACGTGCCCTGCAGCTTGGGAGCCAGCTCCGGCTGACGGGCAGAGCCTTCAATCAGCTTGCCGCCCAAAATGCCTACGCCGATCGCGGCACCCATTCCGCCGAGGCCCATCATGATGGCGGCGGCAACGTAAATCAGTTCCATGGTTGTCTCCTAAAGGTAACTGTTAGCTAAAAATCAATGGTCCTCGTGTGCCATGCTGAGGTACACGATAGTGAGAACCATAAAAATAAAGGCCTGTAGCGTGATCACCAGAATATGGAAAATCGCCCAGCCGATTTGCAGCAGCGCAGCCGGCAGCAGCCAGAAAAGCCCAACGCTGAACAGCGCCGCAATCAGAATAAAGATCATCTCGCCTGCATACATGTTGCCGAACAGACGCAGCCCGAGAGAAAAGGGCTTGGCCAAGAGACCAACGACTTCCATGAACAGGTTCACGGGAATAAACAGCGGGTGGTTAAACGGGTTCAGCGTGAGCTCTTTCACAAAGCCGAAACCTTTCACCTTGATCGAATAAAACAGCATCAGCACAAACACGCCAATAGCCATGCCCATGGTGATGTTGGGGTCTGTTGAAGGGACAATTTTTTGGTACTCAACCCCCACCAACATCAACGAGTGGGGGATCAGATCCACGGGGATCAAATCCATCAGGTTCATCAGGAAAACCCATACGAAAATGGTGAGCGCCAGCGGGGCGATCAGCGGGTTACGCCCGTGGAAGGTGTCTTTCACGGTGCCGTCGACAAACTCGACCACCATTTCCACAAAATTCACGAGACCTGAGGGCACGCCGGAGGTGGCGCGAACCGCGACACGGCGAAAGAGCCAGCAGAACAAGAGGCCCAAGCCCACTGACCAGATCATGGAGTCGACATGGATGGCGTTGAAACCCATCGCCGTAATTTCATCGGCGCCATGAGCCATGGTCCACTGACCGCCCTCTGC
>RGTL01000467.1 GCA_010025385.1 Gammaproteobacteria bacterium
GAATATCTTGCTCGGCAGGATTCGTGACATTGGGAGTGACCTGGCGAATTTCAAATCCCTGACTGGCAGTCAGCCATCCCAAGGTTACTGCATAGTCTTCTCCATCTTGCAACATGACATCGTTGATCACGACCGAATCGCGGTCGAGACTCACGCTGGCACCCTCAAGATTGGGTGACTCGTCAGCGCTCAGGAAGGCATAGGGAAAGCCGACGACCTCGAATCTGGCACTGTCCTCAGCCATATCACCGGCCATTGATACAGCGCGGACCGTCACAGTGTGCTCACCATTGCCCAGCGATCCATAGGCTATTGTCGACCCAAAACCGGAGTTTATTGATCCGACGATATCCGGATAAACCGCCTCAACATCCCCACGGCTGGCGCCGTAAGGCAGTTCACCCCCGAACACACCGTCAAAATACACTTCGATTCGTTCGATACCGTCGGACGCCACTGCCCATCCGCGAATATTCGACACACCGGAACTGGTGCCGCCGTCTACCGGCTCCTCAAGGTTGATAATCAGGTCCGCTGCGTGGGCTGGACTCAGCACCAGTGCCGTCAGCAAGAGGGCAAGGTAGCCGGTCCTCACGCTTCCCGGGTACTGCACTGCTCTGCGATTCATACCGATTCTCCCGCGAACACAACTCAGTTATCCGTGGACGTCATCATCGGGAAGAAACCCAAAAGAAGCGCGGCTACGGGTTCCATTTTTGACTCCTGTCGTCAACGCGGGTGAGCCTAGCTGATACATCACTTCAGCACCTGTCACATAGATGACATCTCCCGCGTGGGCAGGCCCAAACTATGCTTTGCAGGTTGATGGTAGTAGTAAACACGCTAGCGTCTGACCCTCCGTGAGCTGGTAAGGCCACAAGGCTTGAGTTGAAGAGCCAAGCACCGTGGATGTAATCGTTTACTTTGATCACAGGAATGGTGGGCCGAGTAGAACGTGAACCTGAGGCCAATCGACTATGAGTCAGTGGGTCGCAGGCAATGACTCGATGGCGCGCCGAATCCCATCGGGAACGGGCGCTGAACGGCCTGATTCCCGATCGACAAAGGCGTGGGTAAACGTGCCGGTGACGCAACTTTGCTCCGCATCTGATGCAAACACGCCGACTTCCCAGCGTATCG
>RGTL01000468.1 GCA_010025385.1 Gammaproteobacteria bacterium
CAAGACGCCGCCGGCGCCAATAAGCTTATGCACGAAGGAATTGACCGTTCCTAACAAGCCCTCTTCCCTTCGCCCCGTTCGCTTCTGAACTTCTTCTACGATTTCCATGCCCATGGAGCCAATAAAGACGAAGCCCAGGGCGCCTAGGGAGGACATGGTGCAGGTGTGAACGAGAAGGACCACCCAAAGAAGATCAGAGCCGTTGTCCGGAGACAGACTTGTGCCATAGGAGAGATCGAGAAGCCTCAGAAGCACTGGGAGCGGCCCCACGGCAACGGTAAAGAGGAAAATGCCTACCGCGATATTTTTCTTATCCCGACCCCGGGCGATGAAGGGAGCCAGGGAAACGGTCACAATGACGGAGAGCGCGGTAAACAGGGCGAAAGGGGCAATCTGCTCCGGTTTCCACTGCCAAAGGTATTCGTTGTAGTACGTTCCCACCCCCTGCTCGACACCGACAAGCAACGCGTAAATACAACCTGCCAAAAACAGCACAATCCAAGAGCGATTGGCTAGCGTTTCCTTCCCTTCCCTCAAAAGGATCCGAAAGTGCACCGACCTGGGTTCGGGCGCGTGAAGGGAAGGGATATTACGATGGGTTCCAAGGCACGAAACCATTCCACCGATAAAGATCCCAAGCCCCCCCCAAAAGGCCAAGGATTGATAGCCCTCGAGGTCAACAAACGAATCAAGAAGGTAGCGATTGGCGACGAACGCGATGCCCGCACCTCCCAGCCAGCCAAAGGCCATAGCCCAAGCCGAAAGCGCATTGCGCTGGTCGTAATCCTTTGACAATTCCGGGGCAAGCGCCCCCCGGGGCACCTCGTAAAACGTCATGGATAAACGAAGGATGACTAAGAGAACCAAGAGCCGAAGGAAAAGGGCTTGATCTGAAATCTGCCCTGGATCAGACAGAAGAAGGTAGTAAGACGCCGCGAAGGGGACTAGGGCGGCATACATGAAGGGATGGCGACGGCCCCAGCGGGTTCGAGCTCGATCGGACCAGATTCCCACAAGGGGATCGGAAACGGCGTCCACCGCCAAGGCGATGGCCATTGCCAGGGCTGCAACCCCGGCGTCCAAGCCCAGCACTTGGTTGTAGTAGATCAGAAGATAGGTGCCTAGCAGGTTGTTTTTAAT
>RGTL01000469.1 GCA_010025385.1 Gammaproteobacteria bacterium
GCCAAGCCGACACAGAACGAGGGGCAGTAACTCCTGATTCTGAGTGGAGAAGAAGTTGCTCAGGATGACAAGGAGCAAGCCGCCGTATGCCAGCGTGTGGCGATTGGCTCTGGCGACTACCAGAGCGGTTACGAAGGATCCAATGAAGAGGCCACCCATGTCTGACGAGGCGAGCCAGCCCAATTGCTGCTCATTAAAGCTGAGCGATTCGGCTAGTGAGCCCACTAACATGGGCATGCCCATCGCAACGCCAGTGCCCGCAAACCCGAGAATGATGGCGGCAGCTATCGCCTTGGGCTGGTCAAGTTCATTGATGTCACTGTTCATGAGGTCGTTATCACCATGCCTGATGCCATCATTGCCCGCCGTAGCGCGTTCTCCGCGAGCATCACTCATGCGGCTGGCTGCTCAGACCACGGGAACTCGGGCTTAAGTGGTGCGTGCCCGAGAATATTGTCAGCGATTTTTTCTGCGATCATGATTGTAATGGCGTTCAAGTTGCCCCGGTATGACCGGGATAATAGAAGCGTCAACCACTCGCAGGTTATCCAGGCCATGGACTCTGCCTTCTGAATTGGTCACCGCGTCTTGAGAGGTGCCCATGCTGCACGTGCCGCATGGGTGATAGTTGGATTCGACCTTACTGTATAACCAGCGCGCGGCATCTTTTTTGCTGTTAAGGCTAGAGGCGCCGGACAGCTCCGACGTGAGGCGCCCACGCCAAGCAGGCTGGTGAAATATTTCCCGTATGGCACTCACTGTGTGCAGCGCCAATTCTTTGTCTTCGGCGGTGCTTAAGTAATTAAAACGAAATTTCGGGGGCTTGAAGGGATCAGCACTATCGATCCATAGCTTGCCGCGACTGGTCGGACGCTGAAGACTGGCAAAGCATTGAAATCCTGGCGAGATGGTAATGCCCTCGGGTGCAAAATCGCCTCGCATCGCAATGCACTCAAGTTGAATATCAGGATGATCGCTTTTCGATATCAATGACAAAAAAGCGCCAACCTCAAAATGGTTGGAGGATCCCAACCCCTTTTTTTGTAGTAGCCACTGTAGACCGGTTTTTAGCCGCCCGAAGCCATGAAGTTGAGTCGCTATTGAGTCAGAGGGGTTATTTGCACCATATTCGAAGCACCA
>RGTL01000470.1 GCA_010025385.1 Gammaproteobacteria bacterium
TCTGTCACCACGGGCTTACCCCGCGTGGCGCGCGCCTCCCACGTGATGCACTCAGGCCCCTTTGGTGACCTGCGTGTATTCCAATTCCATCGGCGTGGCGCGACCGAAGATCGACAGCGATCCGGCCGCATCCTGAGGCGTTTTGAAGCGAGCTGCGGCGTGCTTATTTGCCGCGCTTGCCCTGCGCCGGACGGGTGCCAACCTCGATGGTGAGCACCAGCTCCTGACCGGCTCGCCATAGCGTCAACTTGCTGGACTGACCCGGTGCCAGTGCGGGATGCTCTGACGGCGCCCAAGTGAATTCGTCACCACCATTGATCATAGCAAGGCCATCAACAACGCCTTTCAGATCAAAAAAATCGACCGCTCGGTCACCGCTGAAGTGTATTGGATCGCTCTGTCCATAGATTGCAATACCAACGCGCTCAGATTGATCGAGTTGATCGCCTTTAGAGACAAAACACTGTCCTGTTTCGAACAGTCGGACCCGTGATGCTTGGCGGTTGACGTTATGGCGTACGGCCTCAACCAAACCAGGAATCAATGAACGACGCATTTCCGCGAGATTCGATGCGATTGGGTTGGCAAGCCGAACACCCTCAACACCGTCACCAAGAATCGCCTGCGTTTCAGGATCAACAAACGAGTATGTAATCGCTTCTTGAATATCTTGATCCACCAAATAGTGTTTCAAACGCATAAGCGGCGTGTCGGCCTCAGGCACAGATGCCATTGTTAACGCCTGCGCTGGGAGCGATGTCGGAAGATTGTTGTATCCGTAGATGCGTGCGATTTCCTCAATCAAATCTTGTTCAATTGAGACATCAAATCGCCAGCTTGGGGCGATACAGCGGAACCCACCATCGACAACTTCAACGCCAAAGCCGAGTGCTTCCAGCATGTGTTGAATCGTTTCTGACGGAAGATCAATTTTCAGTTGTTGCTGAATCCGCGCATTTGATAACTCGACAACCTGCATCTTCGGAAGTGCTTGCTCATTATCAGTGATCATCACCGGACCTGGCGTACCGCCACAGATCTCAATCAAGAGCGCTGTCGCGCGTTGACAAGCATGTTCTGCCAACTGCCAGTCAACACCGCGCTCAAAGCGTGCAGATGCATCTGTATGCAGTCCATATC
>RGTL01000048.1 GCA_010025385.1 Gammaproteobacteria bacterium
CACGCTGGGATAGTTCGGGTTGGCGCTGCGTGCTGCTTGCAACAGTTCTGCCGCATTATTGTGCGGATTAGGGAACGTTTTGATAATGAGCGTGGCATTATCTTTATCCGAAAAAGCCTGACCCCATGCTTTTAACAGGACATCAATACCCTTTCTGGGGAAGCACGACGACACGTGAAGAAAAGCAAAGCTGGGCTCGCTCACCGGAAACTGGTAATCGGGGTCGACCGCCACGCGCTCCCAATGATCCACACCCACTCCAGCGACGGCGATGGGCACGGTTACGCCGTTATCAATGAGCACTTTGCGCACGTAGTGCGACATGGTGGTGATGCCCTGCAAGTGGAGATTAAAATCCCGCACCCATTCCCGCGGCAGCTCTCCCTCCTCCCAGCCGTAAAGATGCAGCAACCCACAATCCGCGGGCATGTCATCTACCCTAGGCGGGTATAACAGCCGGCTGGCAAGCGCCACCGGCGCCTGCGCCTCACTGCCTGACACTACCATTCTAGCGATATCAGGGTTTTGTTCTAAAAAGCCGGGGTCGGGATCAAAATCTCCGGGACCTTCAGTCGAATGGAGCCTCACATCGACCTTGGCATCCTTCAGCGCGCGGGCCAGCTCTCTATTGAGTAGTGCTAGCGAGTAGCTGCTATCAAAGGGCCCCTCGATTAACCATGGGCTAAGCGAGCCCCCGTGGCGCAACCTGAGTGCTAGTGACTGCTGCTCATTACGCTCAATAGCGGCAGCAATCTGGCTCATCAGCTCAGTTCGGCGTGCTTGGCGCGGCTCTAATTTGAGCTCCTCAGCAAGCCGCGAGAGCAACGACTGGAGCCGCTCGGCATACTGTCCCTCCCAATGGGGTCCTTCATCCTCAATCACATCAGGCGAGCGCGCAGATAAAGTGGACTCCTGTGTGCGCTCAAAAAATGCGAGCGCGTCTTGCGCCGTCTGCCGCCAGGAGAACTTGGCCGCCTGTTTTGGCGCATGCTCGCGTAATGCTTCGCGAAACGCTGGATCCACAAGCACACGCTCCATCAAAGTGGCCAGCTCAATTTCACTAAAGGGATCAAACAAAGCCTCATCCAGCCCCACCACTTCGGGCAGACTGGACGCGTTGGCCGCGATCACCGGTGCGCCCATTGCCATCGCCTCAAGGGCCGGCAACCCAAATCCCTCGTGCCAGGAAGGAAACACGAACGCACTGCATTGCGCGTAAAGATGCCGAAGCAACTCATCCGAGATCTGACCCAAAAACCGGAGCTGCTCCGGAGCAGCAGACTTCGAGCTCGCGACACCCTTTAGGGTGGCAACATCCTGCCGTGGCATCGAGCCCACCATCACCAGAGGGTGGTCACGTTGAAGACGCTCGGGTAGCGCGCACCACGCCTGAACTAGCCGCGGCAGATTTTTGCGTGGGTCCGACCCCCCCACGTAGAGAAGGAAGCCCGGCAACAAGTCAGCATCGTTGAGCATGTCGTCGGCTTCATTTGCATCAGCGCCATCAGCTTCTGTTGTGAGCAAGGGGCCTAGTGATCCAACACCTATTTTTTCCAAGGGAAAGTTAAGGTGCTCGGCAGCCTCGCCGGCAGAAAAATGAGAGATCGCCAGTAAACCGTCGGCTCGGCGCAAATTTTCAAGGCGGGCTTCGTAATGCGATGTAAAGGCTTCGTTAGTGCGCAAATACTCTTTGGGGTTGAGGAGTGGGATCAAATCATAAAAAGTGGCCGTCACAGGATAGGGAGCATCGAGCCGCCCGATACTCGTTACCACGTTATCCTCAAAGCCTTCCAAGGGAGAGAATACATGCACCAAATCGGGTCTGAGCTCGGCGATGAACGCCTCGCGGATTAACTCGGCTATGGATTCTCGTAGCGCGTTCTTGGGATCGTGAGCAGCAGTCGGCCCGGGCAAGTGGCACACGGCGAATTCAACGCGTGGCAGTTGTGCCTTCAGGTCCGCAATAACATCATCCGCGTTGCCGAAGGATCCATTTAGCAAGAGGGTGATCTCGTGTGCGTGATCCTGCTCTAAAATCGCCGTGATCAAAGAGCGAGTGTAGCGGCCTATACCTCGCAACCTACTGGCACTTTGCAGGCTCTGAATATCAAACACCAACTTCATGAACGCGCTCTTTGGGCGTCAGCCTCAGCGCCAGTAAGCTCAGGCATAGTGAGCTCACGTGCCAGCTGGTTGTAAAGCGCCACGCCTCGCGCAGAGAGTGCGGCCGGGTCAGTGTCAGGATCAACATCGGGCACCGCTTCGCCAATGCCCAGGGCGGCCATCAATATCAAGCGAAGTCTCGGAAGGCGCTGCAGCACGGGTTTTGAAAGTCGGAGTAAAAAAGGAAAGCGGGCCACCAAGTCGATGACTTTGGGGCCCAACCAATCGCGAACCCATGCAGTATTGGCCCATTTTTTGATCGCTCGCGAGGTGAACTCCACCAGCGCGCGCATCGGTGCTGTCACCCGCCAGGAGACCGAGGCAGTAAGTTGCTCAATGCGTAACCTTGCAAGCCCCAGTTCTATCTCCATCCGCTCACTCTCAGCGGCAAGCGCATCGTTGCGGTGTTTGAGCTGCGCCAACACCTTTCTGTCGTGCTCCAACGCCCGGTGCAACGCCGCGACATCGTGTCTTGCCTCATCAAGCTCCCGGCTTTGCCAATCGTACAGCCCGGCCCACTTCTCCGCGCGAGCCAAGCCATGGGTGCGCACGGATAATAATGTTCGACGATGTTCAGCTTCAGAAACCTCGTTAACAGCGCGCGCTGATTCCGGCACACGATATTGTTCGCGGAGCTCCAGCGCAGCGCTGAGGCGCTCAGCGTCCCAACCGGTAGCGTCAAAAATGCTGTGAACCCGCGACTCGACAGCAGTAAACGCCTCCGCTTCTTCGGTTGTGTAACAAGCGACGGGCGAGCACGCGTCCGAAAAATCGGGATTGGATACGCCCCAGCCAACAAGGGCTTTGCTCACTTCGTCCGTATGATCCGAATCCCGCCCCAGCGCATCGATGCTGATCATCAGGTCTGCGGTGGCGCTAGCGAGATCGAGGAGATAAAGCCAAAGGCCGTAAAACCATGCGTAACTCGCCTCAAAATCCAGAGGTCGAAGATCATAGAAATCTCTGGCTTCGGAAAAGCTGCTCAACGGCGCTCCAGCAACATCGAACTCGGTTTTCAGGGCACGCAAGGGTTCAGGCAAGGGGTTAGCGTGGGCAATCACCCGTGTGGCGGCATCAAAGTACGGATCAATTTGATAAGACCACCACTGATCCCAGGGGTTGCGCCAAAGATAGGCGTGCTTTCCACCCACACTTTTTTTCAGCGCGGGCATACGCCCCGCGGTGCGACACTCTGAAAACAGCGGCTGAGCGGGCGAGGCCGCGCAGAGCGCCAAGAAAAAGTCCTCCCCGGCGGCGTGCGGCTCCTCGGCAAAATAGCCCCCGTAAACCGTGGCGGGTGCCAGCGCCTGTTTCCAGGCCGGCCAGGCCGCTTGCAACTCTTCAAAGTAAGGTTGCTCCAATACCGGGTGGTGGAGTTGCTGCATTTTATCCGCGCGACTCTCGATATCGAGACGCGCCACGTCCTCACTGGCCCACGCCACCAACTCATGCATGGATTCGTAGTAGCAATACAGCTCGGGGCAACGCCTCAATCGCGAGAACACATAGGTGCTGCCAGCGCGGAACAGCGAGTGAATGAAGATAGGCGATTTAGCCATCGGTTTTTTCCAACGCCGACACTGTTAGCTGCCCCCGCAGGTCCGCAGGCCCCACGAGTGCGGACGTATTGTCCGAACCACTCACCTGAAGGATTGCCGCATCGACCCGTCGACTCATAAATACCGACTCGCTATCGTGCTCCCGTCGCACGCCACAATTCAGAAAATACTGATCGGGCACCAGGTGCGTGTCGAATTGGAAAACCACCTTCACGGTTTGTCCTGCTACCACTTCCTCTGGGGCGTTACCCAGAAAGGCGGAGTGGGTACCAAAAACGGCTTCGCCATCGCGCTCGCGATCCTTGGGTTTGTGTTTCTTTTTAAGATCGGCGAGGCGTTTTTGGGCCGCATGTCACTTATTTTCTATAAAGAAATAGGGTTCTCGAAAACCGATATCGCGCTTTATTCAAAGGGGCTCGGATGGGTCACCACCGTGGTCTTTACGTTGGCCGGCAGTCTTTTTGCGGTCCGGGTGGGCCTCATTAGGGCGATGTTCCTGGCCGGAATTCTGATGGCCCTAACAAATCTTCTTTTTTCTTTCCTGGCGTGGTCAGGAAAGTCCGAGTGGTTTTTCGCTCTCGCCGTGGTAATGGACGATCTGACCGGTGCATTTGCCACGGTGGTCTTCGTTGCCTTCATTTCCATGCTGGTGGATCGAACCTATACCGCCACCCAGTACGCCCTGTTGGCATCTATCGGGACCGCGGGCCGAACTCTTTTTGCCTCCTGGTCCGGCGCGATGGTGGACTGGCTCGACGGCGATTGGGGGCTATTTTTTGTCATTACTGCGCTTATGGTCTTGCCGTCGCTTTGGTGTCTTTGGGCCATCCGCCGCCAATTGGCTGCTTTATTGACTGGCGCTCAGGCGCAAATATTCAGAAAGTCACCGTCCTAGGCGGACGTCTGCTCAAGGTATAATCCGCGCTCGCTCGCCCCTCGGGCCTTGGGCGAGTCTTCATAAAACGCGGAATAGTTCCATGCCGATCTACGAGTACGTCTGTAGCCAGTGCAATCATCATCTGGAAGCACTCCAAAAGCTCTCCGATGATCCGTTGGTTTTCTGCCCGGAGTGCGGCGAAGCCACGCTTCGCAAGCAAGTCTCAGCAGCCGCCTTCCGACTGAAAGGCACCGGCTGGTACGAGACCGATTTCAAGAACTCGGGAAAAAATAAAAAGGGCGAAGGCGCCAGCGGCAAGAGCGAATCGTCATCCTCGGCGGCGCCTGCTGATTCGGGTTCGACCAAAGATAGCGCTTCTACGGCCAAGGGACCTTCGGACAAAGCAAGCAACACGTCGACGAGTTCGTCTGCTTCCAAACCGGCCTGAGCGCCGCGTTTATCCCTTCGCGTTGGAATGTATCGTGACGACTGAGCACCGAAATACGCTTTGCGGCGAGCTTAATCTGGCAGCCGCCGATCAGGAAGTCCGGCTGTGCGGCTGGGTGCAACGGCGCCGTGATCATGGCGGAGTGATCTTTATTGATCTTCGTGACCGAAGCGGATTGGTTCAGGTGGTGTTTGATCCAGATCGCGCGGATCAGTTTGCGCGAGCCGAGGCGGTTCGGAGCGAATACGTGCTTCAGGTGACCGGTCGGGTTCGCGCGAGACCCGAGGGAACGCGCAATAAAGATCTTCCAACTGGTGAGATCGAGGTGCTGGGGCTCGAACTTGTCATCCTCAATCCATCAGAGCCCTTGCCGTTTCAGATCGATGACTCAGACACCAGCGAGGCCATTCGGTTGCGCTACCGGTATCTGGATCTTCGTAGCGAACGCATGCAGCGGAATCTGCGCTTGCGCCATCAGTTTATTCGCGCCTTACGTCGATATCTGGACGAGCGTGATTTTGTAGAGATGGAAACCCCTGTGCTGACCCGATCAACGCCGGAAGGCGCGCGCGACTATCTGGTGCCCAGTCGTGTGCACCCGGGGCAATTTTTTGCCCTGCCGCAGTCGCCCCAGCTCTTTAAGCAGTTATTGATGATCTCGGGGTTCGAGCGCTATTACCAGATCGCGCGCTGTTTTCGCGATGAGGATTTGCGGGCGGACCGGCAACCGGAGTTCACGCAGTTGGATATCGAAATGTCGTTCATTGATGAGAACGAGATTATCGAAATGATGGAGCAAATGATGCGCACCGTTTTCACCGAGGTGCTTTCTATTGATCTGCCCCATCCCTTCCCACGCCTTACCTATGCCGAAGCGATGAGACGCTTTGGGACGGACCGGCCAGACCTTCGGATTCCGCTCGAACTGGTTGACGTGGCCGATCTCATGCGCGACGTGGAGTTCAAGGTCTTCTCGGCGCCAGCGACCACGAGCGGCAGTCGTGTGGCCGTGCTCAGGGTTCCGGGCGGCGGGGCGCTAAGTCGTCAGCAGATTGACGGGTACACGGATTTGGTGAAGCAGTTTGGTGCGGGTGGGCTGGCTTACATAAAGGTCAATCAGATTGACAAGGGTCCGGATGGGCTCCAATCGCCGATCCTGAAATTCATGCCGGAGGCCGTGGTTCAGGAGCTCCTCAGTCGATGCGGCGCGGCAGATGGCGATATTCTTTTCTTCGGCGCCGATCGCGCCCGCGTGGTGAACGATGCGCTGAGTGCGCTGCGAATCCGGCTTGGCCATGATCTCGGTCTGGTCGAGGGCGGATGGCAACCGCTCTGGGTGATTGAGTTTCCATTGCTCGAAG
The DNA here is from genome assembly GCA_010025385.1 of Gammaproteobacteria bacterium. GTDB lineage: Bacteria > Pseudomonadota > Gammaproteobacteria > Arenicellales > UBA868 > UBA868. The sequence goes on from RGTL01000048.1 coordinate 6,409, forward strand.
AAGACCCGGACGCGGGGCGTTGGGTCTCCCTACACCATCCGTTTACCGCACCGCATCCGGATGATCTTGGTGCGATGGATACAGACCGCGGAGCCGTTCGGTCCAGAGCGTACGATATGGTGCTCAACGGGACCGAAATTGGTGGCGGATCTATCCGCATTCATCAAAGCGAGGTGCAGCAGCAGGTCTTCTCGGCATTGGGTTTTGACGAGCAGGAAGCGAAAGCACGCTTTGGGTTCTTGCTTGATGCGTTGCGTTTTGGGGCGCCACCGCATGGCGGTATCGCATTCGGCATTGATCGAATCGTCTCCATGGCTGCGGGCGAGGAGTCGATTCGGGATGTGATTGCCTTTCCGAAGACCCAGAAAGCGTCCTGCCTCATGACAGAGGCGCCAGGGGACGTCGATCTGGAGCAACTTCGTGAACTCAGTCTGCGGATTAACCGAGCCCACGATTCAGGGAACCCCAAGTCCGGGTGAGATACGACACGTTGATACCGGGCCGGGATCGTAAGCGTCCCGAGTCGGTACTGGTTACGATCTACACGGCCGATCGACAAACATTATTGCTCCGGCGGGCGGGTAATCCGATCTGGCAGTCCGTCACGGGTAGTCTTTTATGGGAGGAAGAGCATCCTTCGCACGCCGCCCGTCGAGAAGTTAAAGAGGAGACCGGCATCGTAGCGCCCTCCGGCTGGCGCGATTGGCAGGAATCCCACACCTTCATGATCATGCCTGAATCTCGTTACCGATACGGTCCAGGCGTAACCGTAAACCTTGAGCATGTGTTTTCTCTTGAAGTGTCGACCGCCATTGATGTTCGGCTCAATCCCAGGGAACACACGGAGCACCAGTGGGTTGTCATCGACCAGGCGCTCGAGATGGTATGGTCACGGACCAATTTCCTCGCGCTTTCACATCTCAAGCAAGAACTGGTGTAATCGGGCCTAACGGTGAATCAAAAAAATTAAGGGGACTGAAAGAAAGGGTTGCTATGGCAGGACACAGTAAATGGGCCAACATTAAATTTCGAAAAGCGGCGCAAGATGCGAAGCGCGGCAAGCTTTTTACGAAATTGATCCGCGAGATTACGGTATCGGCCCGATCGGGCGGAGGAGACAGCGCGTCGAATCCCCGGCTGCGCACAGCGATCGACAAGGCACTTGGCGCCAATATGACACGCGACACGGTCGATCGGGCGATCAAGCGTGGGACGGGTGAACTAGAAGGGGTTTCCTACGAAGAGATTCGCTATGAAGGCTATGCGCCCGGTGGAGTTGCCGTGCTGGTTGATACCATGACGGACAATCGCAACCGCACGGTGGGTGAAGTACGGCACATCTTTAGCAAACACGGCGGGAATCTGGGCACCGATGGCTCGGTCGCGTACCTTTTTTCAAAGACTGGACTTTTTGTATTTGCGCCTGGGGTGGATGAGGAAAAAGTGATGGAGGTCTCGGTGGGCGCGGGTGCTGATGATGTGGAAACGGCAGACGATGGCTCGATAGAGGTTTTGACGGCGCCGGAGCAGTTCGATGACGTACTCGCCGCGCTGACGCAGGCAGGACTCTCGCCGGATGTGGCCGAGGTTGTGGAGCGTCCATCCAATGAGACACCCGTCATCGGCGAGGATGCTGAAAAAGTAATGCGACTGATCGATGCGCTCGAGGAGCTGGATGATGTTCAGGACGTGTTCACCAATGCGACTTTTGAAGAGGAAGCCGCTCGCGCGGAATAGGCCCTAAAGACCGTTATGGCTCAGGCGTCGATACGGGCGATAGGCATTGATCCGGGGTCCCGGATTACCGGGATCGGTGTCGTGGAGGCACAGGGTCAAAAGCTTAGGCATGTCCACAGCGAGAGCGTTCGGCTCGGAACCGGCTCTCTGGCCTCGCGGCTCGTGTTGTTGTACGACCGCATAGAGGAAATCGTAGGTACCTATCAACCAGACGTGGGGGCTATCGAGAAAGTATTCCTGGCCTCGAATCCCCAGTCTGCCCTGGTCCTGGGTCAAGCGCGTGGCAGCGCGCTCCTGGCGATGGCTCAGCAGGGTCTTGAGGCAAGTGAGTACAGCGCGCTCGAAATCAAAAGAGCGGTGACCGGGACAGGCCGGGCAACGAAAGAACAGGTGCAACATATGGTCAGGGTGTTGCTGGGCTTGAGTCGTAAGCCGGCGCAGGATGCGGCCGACGCTCTGGCGTGCGCCATTTGTCACCTGCACGCTTCTCAGGGCCAAGCAGAGGTTTTGCACGCGGCTTCGGTAAAATCGAGATCTCGCAGGCGGACGACTCGACGATGATTGGCCTCATAAGCGGAACACTGGTGGACAAACAACCCCCGCAGCTGATGGTGGACGTGGGAGGCGTGGCGTACGAACTCGAGGCTCCCATGACAGCCTTTTACACCCTGCCGCCGATCGGAGAAAAAGTGGCGTTGTACACGCATCTTGCGATCCGGGAGGACGCGCACCTCCTGTACGGTTTCTCTGATGCCCGTCAGCGGGATCTCTTTCGGACTTTGCTGAAGGTGAGCGGGGTGGGGCCTCGAGTCGGTCTTGCGATCCTTTCTGGTTTAACGGTCGACGAACTCGTCGGGTGTGTTTCTGTGGGTGATCTGGCGCAATTAACCCGCGTCCCCGGAATCGGCCGAAAGACCGCTGAGCGTTTGCTGATTGAATTACGCGATCGGCTGAAGACGGCGCCATCCGAGCAGGCCACATCGTCGAGCGCAAAAACGCCTATTCAGGACGCCATTAGCGCGCTGATGACGCTCGGCTACAAGGAAAGCGACGCTTCACGGGCAGTCCGGTCGATTGAATCTGCAGAGGGGTCTGCTGTTGAAGCGCTTATCAAAGAAGCGCTACGCGTGTTGGCAAAGGGAAGCGCATGAGTCATCACGATCCATTGATTGATCCATCCGATCTGCCGGATTCAGGATCCGAGAAGGCCATTGACCGAAGTCTGCGCCCGGTCGCGCTTGATGATTTCATCGGTCAAGCGAAGGTGCGTGAGCAGCTTGGGATTTTCATCGAGGCGGCAAAAGGTCGGGCCGAAGCGCTCGATCATGTGCTGGTCTTTGGCCCTCCGGGCCTTGGAAAGACGACGCTCGCCCACATTCTCGCCAACGAGATGGGCGCTAATCTTCGTCAAACCTCCGGGCCGGTGTTAGAGAAGGCTGGCGACCTTGCTGCGATTTTGACCAATCTCGAAGCCCATGATGTGTTGTTTGTTGATGAGATTCATCGATTGAGTCCGGCAGTTGAAGAAATTCTCTACCCGGCTCTTGAGGATTACGAATTGGACATCATGATCGGAGAGGGTCCGGCCGCGCGCTCCATCAAGCTCAATCTGCCGCCGTTTACTTTAGTGGGCGCCACCACTCGAGCTGGATTGCTGACCTCACCGCTGCGTGATCGTTTCGGAATTGTGCAGCGCCTGGAGTTTTACGGAAGCGATGAGCTGGGTTTGATCGTGAACCGGTCCGCGCGAATTCTGGGGTTGAAAAGTGAGTCTGCAGGCATAGACGCAATTGCCCGGCGAAGTCGAGGCACCCCACGCATAGCCAACCGATTGCTTCGCCGGGTCCGCGATTTTGCCGAGGTTCGGTCAAACGGCGTGGTGACAGGCGCGATTGCGAACGAAGCGCTGGATCTTCTTGAAGTGGATGAGTTTGGGCTCGATGCTTTGGATCGCCGGCTGCTGTTGGCGGTGATGGAAAAATTCGACGGCGGTCCGGTGGGTGTGGAGAGTCTGGCAGCCGCGAT
>RGTL01000471.1 GCA_010025385.1 Gammaproteobacteria bacterium
CCAGACGGCCGTTATCGACGGCATTGGTTATGAGCGGCGAAGTCCTGAGAGAGGTTTTGCGGCAGCCATCGGGAGGCTCAGTTGCAGATCTCGATTTTTCTCAAAACCCGAAAAAACCTGCTAATGGACGCCAATTAGAGCGAATTTGGCCATTTTTCATTAAGAATTGCGTAATACAATAAAAAACTAATGGTTTTTCGTAGGCGTTTTTGGGCTCTGGGCTAAGATGTGAATCAACCGATGAAGATTAACGAGCAAATGCGGGATCGTGAGGGCGGGTTCACGCTGTTGATCAGCCTGTTAGTCCTTTTGGCGCTTTCCATCATCGCCTTCACCGCCGCCAAAACCTCATTTTTTCAAGAGAAGATGGCCGGCGCCGAGGTGGGTCTGCATCGCAATTTTGAGACGGCGGAGGAGCTGGTCCGCAACCGCGAGTCGGAAGTCGCCGCGATGACCGAGGCGAACTTTAGGGCGCTGCTTGAGGACATCAGCGAGGTTTCGCCAGAGGACATCGTCAACCTCACCTGCGGGATCATAAAAATTGATTCGGCCGATCTGGTCGGCGGTGAGGCCGGCGGGGTTCGGATTGAGACGACTTTTTATGTGCCGCCGCCCGCCATTAACTGGGGGTGTGAGTACGGACCCCAAAAAGCCGTCTGTGAAGGCCGGGAAGGAAAGATTGTTATCTGTCACACCAATAACTACTCCAACATATCGAGAGCCGAGGCGGTGGCGAATCCTTCGCTATGTGAAGGATCCCAGGCCGACTTTGGTAACACCAATGCGGTGGGGGAATCCGCGTGGGATTCAAATCATGCGCACTGGGATCACGGCTGTGACTACGAGGGAATCTGCGAGGAGACTATTGGAGGAAACGACTGCCGAGAGCGGTTTGGGGACGTCGCGAGGCGGCTTTCGTGGGTGCAGCTCTGGGATTAATCGGAACGTCGCAGCCTAGCCGCGCAAATGGTCAGCGCGAGGCGCGAAACTCGCCTGGCGTCTGTCCGGTCCACTTTTTAAACGATCGCCCGAAGTTGGCAGGCTCCGTGTAGCCGAGGAGATAGGTAATTTCTCCGATGGTTTTCACGCCTTCCGAGAGATAGCTGATGGCAAGATCGCGCCGCACTTCTTCAACCAGA
>RGTL01000472.1 GCA_010025385.1 Gammaproteobacteria bacterium
AAGAAAGTATCCAAGAAAGTAGCGAAGAAAGTAGCTAAAAAGGTGACGAAGAAATCTCCAGCGAAAAAGACCGTTGGGAAAAAGGCGCCGGCCAAGAAGGTTTCCAAAAAAACAGCCAAAAAAGTGACCAAGAAAGCGCCGACCGCAAAAACGGGCAAAAAGATCGGAGCCGCTAAAAAGACGGCGCGAAAAGCCGGCAAGAAAAGCACCTCACGCCGGCGGTAGGGCGGCAGAACGGTTTAACCTGGGCAGAAGATGAGCATGTACCCCCTTACTCGGATGCGCCGGTTGCGCCGGGACGCCTTCAGTCGCGCTCTGGTGCGTGAGCATCAGGTCACCGTCAAGGATCTCATCCAGCCTGTGTTCGTCTGCGAGGGTCAGGGCGTCCGCCAGGCGGTGCCTTCCATGCCGGGCGTTGAACGCGTGAGTCTTGATGTGCTGCTTGAGCGTGCGCGGCGGTTGGATGCGCTGGGTATTCCGGCGATCGCTCTTTTTCCCGTGATCGAGGCCGAGCTTAAAACAAACGACGCATCAGAGGCCTTCAACCCTGATGGGTTGATACCTCGGGTAATCAGGGCGCTTCGGGAACAGCTGCCCGAAATGGGAATCGTGACAGACGTGGCGCTTGATCCCTACACCTCGCATGGGCAAGATGGACTGCTTGATGAATCCGGTTACGTGACGAACGATCGGACCGTCGACACCCTGGTGCAACAGGCGCTTTGCCATGCCGGGGCAGGGGCTCAAATCGTGGCTCCCTCCGACATGATGGATGGCCGCATCGGCGCGATACGTGATGCGCTTGAAGAAGACGGGTTTGTGAATACGCGCATTCTCGCGTATGCGGCGAAGTATGCCTCGTCTTTTTATGGCCCTTTTCGGGACGCGGTGGGTTCTGCCGCCAACCTTGGCGGCGGGAACAAACACACCTATCAGGTGGATCCAGGTAACAGTGATGAAGCGCTTCGTGAAGTCGAACTGGATATCGCAGAAGGCGCAGACATGGTCATGGTCAAACCGGGAATGCCGTATCTCGATATGGTGCAGCGGGTGAAAGAGGAGTTTCGGGTCCCCACCTTCGTTTACCAGGTCAGCGGGGAATACGCGATGCTCTGCGCCGCGGCGGATAACGGGTGGTT
>RGTL01000473.1 GCA_010025385.1 Gammaproteobacteria bacterium
CCCAGTGTTGAAGGACAGGCCGAGGTGATTCAGGATGCTTTGTCGATGGCCCAGAAGGCGCCTGATGACGTCGCTTTTGTTGAGGCTCATGGCACCGGCACGGCACTCGGCGATGAAATTGAGCTCAAAGCGCTACAGCAGGTTTTTCAGTCTGTGGAAACCTCAAGTGCTCGGTACATTGGATCCTTAAAAAGTAATTTTGGACACCTGGATACCGCCGCGGGTGCGGCCGGTATGGTCAAGGCTTCTCTTGCGCTGGTTCATGGAACTGTGCCTCCGACGGCGTCGGTGACCGATCCTGTGGATGCCCTGAAGTCTAATTCTCCGCCTTTTTGCCTAAATAAAGAGCCTGTGCCATTTCCGGTGTCACCTACGGGAACGCGTTGCGCCGGAGTCAGTTCCTTCGGCATAGGCGGCACCAATGCACATGTAATTCTTGAACAAGCTCCCTCCAAAGGTGATCTGATTGCTACCCGGCCTGGTCTCATTGTGCCGTTCTCGGCGCCGGACGAGCAGCGGTTCGAGCTTTTGTGTTCCGAGGTACAGGAGTGTATTGCTCGAGACCCTGCGGAGCGTGCGCAATTGGCCTATACGATGCAGATCGGCCGACGCCAGTTTTCTCACCGAGGATATTGGGTCTCAAGCTCAGGCGGCTCCGGCGATATTGTGATTCGTCGAGGAGGTCAGGGGGGGATCGTACCGCAGGCCGAAGCGCCTCCCGTAGTCTTCATGTTTGGGGGCCGCGATACCCTCGACCCTATTGCCCTAAAAGGGTTGTTCGATGGTGAGCCGGAGTTTCGGCGGGAATTTTTAGACGCCATTACCCACATCGAGTGTCTAAAGCTCGAGGAGCCGGGGCTCGCTGAGGGCTTGAGGGCGCTGCGCCAGGGGCTTCCGGGCGAGTGGGGTGGAACAGCCCTGTTTTGCGCAGAATATGCGATTTGCAAGATGTGGCAGCGATGGGGTGTTGAACCGGCTGTCTTGTTGGGGGTGAGCCTGGGTGAGTTTGTCGCAGGCGTCATCGCAGGGACGATTACCTTTAGCGAGGCGTTGCGGGCTGTTATCCGTTCGGATGGCCTGAGCACCGCGTACCCGATGGGCCAGTCGGCCGCAGTGGCAAGTGGTGAGGAGCGTTTGCG
>RGTL01000474.1 GCA_010025385.1 Gammaproteobacteria bacterium
TCCGGATCTAAGCGGTGCGGTAGCGGAGGCGGGGCAGCGCGCCACACAGATTGTTTACATCTTGAATGAGGCGGTATCGAGCACGCTCAGTGATAACGATGTCCAGCGCGTAATGGAAATCATCGCAGATCTTGAATCGCTCGCTAACCGTCTTGAAGAAGGGATGGCAGCAGAGATAATGCTCGTTACGTATGGCGCGCTTGATGATCGTGATTGGCTCCTGAAGCCAACCGGGCCGGCCACAGCCGCCGCGATCGGTTATGCACGCTCGGCGCGGCGTGAAGCTCCGGACGCGGGATGGAAGATAGTAGATATCAACCCGGCTTTTACCCGAGAGCAGATTGCTGAGCGGTTAGCGGATGCCATGCGAGACGGGGTAGTTAAGGAGCACGAGATCATTGTCCGAGAACACGAGATCCTCTCGCCGCATTGGGAAGAGATAGGGACTGACGGTGAGGTCAGCCGGCAAACGCGACCCGGGGATGCTCATCTAATTTCTGGAGGCTTAGGCGGCATTGGTCTTGAGGTGGCAGCGCACCTGGTCGAAACTGGAGCTCAAAATATTTGGCTAATTGGCCGTAGCCGACCCTCCGTGCAGGCCCGGGTCAAAATTTCGGAGCTCGAAAGAAAGGGCGCGACGATTCATGTTCGACAACTCAGCGTTGAGGATGAGGGCGCGCTTAGTCGACTCCTTAAAGAGATTGACCAAAATGCACATCGGATTGTTGGGATATTTCACTGTGCAGGTGTTCTGGAGGATCGTGCCGTAGGAAAAAGCACGCGCTCGACAGTGGAGGCCGTTCTGAAACCAAAGCTGTTAGGAGCCATTCGACTGGATCAATTCTTCTCTGACCATCCCGTCCGGGAGTTTGTGCTTTTTTCTTCAGTGGCCGCGGCAATAGGCAATCCAGGCCAGACCGTTTATGCAGCCGCAAATCTCGCGATGCGAGCTGTGATGACAGCCCGCCATCAAAGAGGCGCTCCAGCCCAGTTGATTCACTGGGGGCCTTGGAAGGAGGTCGGCATGGCGGCGAAGCTAGGCGTGAAAACTCTAGATCGTCTGACGAATATCGGATTCCCGCCCCTGAGTACAAAAGATGCGCTGAAACTGCTGGAGAGGGCTACTGCCTCAGATCAAA
>RGTL01000475.1 GCA_010025385.1 Gammaproteobacteria bacterium
CAAGCGGAGATCGACAAGTTCATAGGCCTTTCGACCATGACGGGAGGCGGCGGTTTTGAAGAGACCACCACCATTTGCACATGGCTCTTCGATGGGGTGTCTTATGAGCCGGGTCTCAAGGCAGAGGCCAAAGCGCGATATGAGGCCGCTAACTTTTATGCCGGCCAATACTGCCGCCACCTTAATGAGCGTTACGTTCGTGGCCACGACAGCGCAGGCCTGACGCGAGAGTTGCGCCGTTTTTATCGCCAGGGCGAACAGGGCAAGCTGGGGATGATTCCAATCCAACCGCGTTGAGTCAGCGGCGCTATTCCCCATTTTTGAAGGCCAACCCACCTGCTCATCGCGAACACCCTTTGATTCGCGGGCGCACGAGCGGTTTAACGGCCCTCAAGATTCCATGCCGCCAGTCAAACATGTTCGATTAAACAAAGATTTATCTATACAATATCGCGTTCTTTCTGAAAGTCGACCGTATTGAGGTCGCCTCCGCAGGCGTTTCTCATGGCGAAAAAGAAGCCGTTACGCGCATCCATGACTGGGCTGCAAAACATGGTCACTTGGAGCGCGTTGAAGTGCTGGGCTTTACGGATCACACGCGCAGCGTGGACTGGCTGGCCAGCACCGGCGGCAAGGTGCTCAATCTTCTCACCAAGGGCAGCGAGAAGCACTGCACCGAGCAACTGCGCAAAACGCTGGATCAGCATCTTTCGGATATCGAGCGCACGGTTGACTATGCGCTCGAAAACAATCTTCTGCTCAACGTTTACCTCGAAGACTGGTCTAACGGTTACCGGGACAGCCGAGACTACGTGTACAAGATGGTCGAAGCGCTGGCAAAGCTCAATATCCGTCACATCATGCTGCCCGATACGCTGGGCGTCATGAGTCCCGCTGAGGTGTCCGAGGCCGTCGGCGATATGTGCAAACGCTTTCCCGCCAATGATTTTGATTTCCATCCGCACAACGACTACGGCCTGGCCACGGCGAATGCGATGGCTGCCGTGCAGTCCGGCGCTGCCGCAATTCACGCGACGCTCAATTGTTTGGGCGAGCGCGCCGGCAATGTCTCGTTAGCTGAGGTTGCCGTGGTGCTGCGTGACAAGCTTGGATTAAAGGTGTCGATCGATGA
>RGTL01000476.1 GCA_010025385.1 Gammaproteobacteria bacterium
AAGCTGCCAATAACGCCGCTCTCCGGAATATTCGGACGGATCAAGGGCCTAAATTCATGAAGATTTAGGAGCGGAAAGAACTGGGATAACGTCATGCGTAATCCTTCGCCACCGCCCGAACTGATGCGTTGACCGGGATAAATCGTGGCCTGCATGGCAAGCAACGGATCTCGGAGATAGAGATACATGGTCAGGAGCGCGGCTCCTCCCGCCATGCCAAACCATACAATGAACTGAAGGTTGAAGATTCGCGCTCTCAGTACGAGCAAAAAGATAAGGCCGACAAATGCAAACTGAATGAATAAAGGTGGATAGAAGTGAGCCGATAGCATAGTAGCTGACGCCAACCACCAAAACGCTAGCGCTCGAGATTTGGGGTGTCGTGCGCCGTCGAGCAAAACCAGTACAAGCCATGGAAAGAAAGAAGCGAGCTGCCCAAAGGTTGTCCACCAGAACTGCATGTAACCAGTAAAAAAGACCGTACCGGAGAGTAAATAGGACGCGATGATCGGGAGGCCGAAGCGTTGAAATAACAACGCATAGCCCGCCAGAAAGAGAAAGATAAACGAAACGTGGTAAACCGAAAACGCTTTATGGGGCGGCAGAAAAAGATAGCCCCACATGCCAGGCTTGAAGAAAAGACCCCAATCGCGAATAGGCATCGAGAACACCGAGCGAAGGTCTTCGTTGTAAATCGATGTTTGATTGAATCGCTCGAAGTCGTTATTCACCGTAGCCTGAGTCAGTGCGGTGGCAATGGCCCATTCGTCGCTTCGCTCTGCTCGCGGAATACCCGAGATAAGCCCTGTATCTGATGCCCCAAAGTAGTGCTTCAGCGCCCAACCGTATGATGAGGGGGTCCAGTTTTGTCCCGCATAGACGAGCGCTAGGAGTGATAGGACGGAAATCGCGACCGCGTTACCAACATTTGATCGAATGAATTTTTTAAGATCGAATGGCGCCATCAGCTTTTTTCATCAAGACAAGGGAGCGGCCGGCCACTGCCATGAGCACCAGCGCGCCACCCAATAATGCCATCGTAGAGGGACGCTCACCAAAACCGATCCATACCCACATCGGCCCCAGAATAAACTCGATCAGCGTGATCAGCATGATTTC
>RGTL01000477.1 GCA_010025385.1 Gammaproteobacteria bacterium
AAACCGAGCGGACAGCTATTGGTTACGAACGAGGGGGCATCGAGAGCGTCGGTCTATGACTTTGAGTCCGGTCGTTTAATCGCTGAGTTGCCAACAGGACTCGAGCCGGACGGTGTAGCGATCACTGGCAACGGCAAGTTAATTTTCGTCGCGTCTGAGAACGCCGGCCTTATCCATGTCTTCGATGGCTCGACCTATCAACCACTCGACGTCATTCGAACCAATCTGCGCCCACGCCGGATCGCATTGTCGAACGATGAGCTTTGGGTCTCGTCGGAGATGGGTAGCCGTGTTGAGATATTTGACACCAAAACCCGCGCAAAAAAAGGTGAGGTGATTTTTGCTCCCAAGGGCTTCCGCCCAGAACAAATGACACCGGTCGACATTCTATTTAACCCCAACCGTAACGAGGCATACGTAGCACTGGGCAGCGCCAATCACGTCGCGTTAGTCGACACCAAGACGCTAGAGATTACGAAATACATCTTGGTCGGCAGGCGCGCCTGGGGGCTTGGCTTATCGCCCGACGCACAAACCCTTATCGTATTGAACGGCCTCTCTGATGACTTTACGATGATTGACCTAAACACAAGACGCCCCATCCTAACCAAACGCGCTGGATTGATTCCACACTCGATAGAGGTATTTGAATGAGCCTATTTCGGTTCTTGACCATCATATTTGTAAGCCTCATTGGCCACGCTTCGGCCGCCACCTTTCACGTCGTCATCGTGACGGCTTCTGGCGCAGAGTCTGCCACCCGAGGCCAAAGCTTTGCCGGTATCCAAACCCGCGTCGAGCGACCTGTCCGCCGCGGGGTGGAGCTCGCATTATTCGAATCAACCACCAGTTTTGAGGCGTACGGGGTTGTTCCTGAGTTAAAAATCATCGATCTGAATGATCAACAACCGATCGAGGAACAACTGTCACAAATCCCGGCGGATGCTATGGTCATCCTCGATCTACCGAAACCCGAATTTACTCAAGTGGCTACGATGCTTGATACACTGGAGCGCGTAACGATTAATGTGAGACATCCAGACTCAGATCTCCGCGACCAGATGTGTTTACCATCGCTCTACCATACGATCCCATCCGAGCGAATGTACTT
>RGTL01000478.1 GCA_010025385.1 Gammaproteobacteria bacterium
GGGGAGAACGTGGGTGTTCTTCTGCGTGGTACGAAGCGTGATGAGGTGGAGCGTGGTCAGGTTCTGGCGCAGCCCGGTTCGATCACGCCGCACACGAAGTTTGAGGCTGAGGTTTATGTGCTGTCGAAGGATGAGGGTGGTCGTCACACGCCGTTCTTCAAGGGTTACCGTCCTCAGTTTTACTTCCGGACGACGGACGTGACGGGTTCTTGCGAGCTTCCCGAGGGTGTTGAGATGGTGATGCCTGGGGATAACGTGAAGCTTGCCGTGGATCTGATTGCCCCGATCGCCATGGACGAAGGTCTGCGTTTTGCTATTCGGGAAGGTGGCCGGACCGTGGGCGCAGGGGTCGTCGCGAAGATCATCGAGTAAGTCTCGATCTAAGGCGCGAAGCCAGGTCCCAAAACGTCGCGAGCAAAAAGAAGGATCTCGCGGCGTTTTGGAAGAATCTTTTAGTTGACGGCATGGGGCGGCATCCCTAGAATTCCGCCTCCCTAATCCGGGATCCCTGTCTCGATTAGCTTGCTAAGAATTGTGTCCCGCTTGAGCTAGGCTCGCAGGGCTGGAGTAGTGAACCCGTGCAAAATCAGCGCATTCGAATTCGTCTGAAGGCTTTCGACCACCGGCTCATCGACGTGTCCGCTCAGGAAATCGTCGACACGGCGAAGCGAACCGGCGCTCAGGTTCATGGACCCATTCCGCTGCCCACGCGCAAGGAAAAGTATACGGTTCTGATTTCCCCGCACGTAAACAAGGATGCGCGGGATCAATACGAGATTCGTACTCACAAGCGAATGATGGACATCGTGGAGCCGACGGAAAAAACCGTCGACGCGCTCATGAAGCTCGATCTTGCCGCGGGTGTGGATGTACAGATTAGCCTGGGCTAGGGCCGAGGCCGAAGAACGGTGATGCTCGCCCCCTGGGGCATGAAACGCTGAGCATCACGGCGCGTTCCAAGGGATCGCGCCACACAGGGTCGCAAACAGCGACCAGCGTTATCAGGTTCCGGCGCAGCCACGCCTTCGGGGTGGTCTGCGCCGTTTTCATCGAGGCCTCAAAGAGAGGCTCCGTGAGAGGCAAGTACCATGACCATTGGAGTCGTAGGGCG
>RGTL01000479.1 GCA_010025385.1 Gammaproteobacteria bacterium
TCAACCGCATTTTCAGTTCTTGACGTTTAAGTAGTCCGATAATGCGGACTGGGCGTTCCCTCGAAGGGTATGTCCAACCGCGTCGGATTACCCGGAGTCATTGAGCCCGGACAGGTTCTTCTGTTCGGGCTCTTCTGACTTTTGGCGCTATGCTTCTAATTATTTTTCGCCGTCTCGGCCAGTCGATTTTTGTCCTGTTCCTGGTTGCATTCGTGTCATTCATGATGTTCCGCTATGTCGGAAATCCCGTTGATAACTTGCTGGGTCAGGAGGCTACGGTCGAGCAGCGCGATGCCTTAATCGAAGCGTTAGGTTTAAATGACCCGCTTCATGAGCAGTACTTTGGGTTTGTCGTTAGGGCCCTGCAGTTCGATTTTGGTAATTCTTATCGGGGCGCGCTTCCGGTAGCCGATATGATCCTGGAGCGCTTGCCCGCCACGCTTGAGCTGGCGTTGGTATCCGCGATTCTGGCGATGCTTGTCGGCACCTTGCTCGGCATCTATACGGCGATTCGCCGCGATGGCTTCCTCGCCAACTTTATTATGTCGAGCTCTCTGATCGGAGTGTCCTTGCCGACTTTTCTTATCGGGGTGCTGCTGATCTGGTTATTTTCCGTTGAGCTTGGCTGGCTACCGAGTTTCGGCAGAGGCGAGACCGTACAGGTGGGATTCTGGTCGACAGGTCTTCTGACGGTGTCTGGCCTTAAGTCGCTGGTGCTGCCCGCAATTACGCTAGGCCTTTATCAGATGACGTTAATCATGAGGCTGGTTCGCGCCGAAATGCTCGAGATTCTTCGTCAGGACTTTATTCGGTTTGCAAGGGCCAGGGGTTTATCTGAGCGAGTCGTGTACTTCGGTCACGCGTTGAAAAATACGCTCGTACCGGTAATCACCGTAGCGGGTCTTCAGTTGGGCGCTATTGTGGCGTTCGCGATCATTACCGAAACGGTATTCCAATGGCCTGGTGTCGGTTTGATGTTCATCAATGCAGTGTTTTTTGTGGATATTCCAGTGATGTCTGCCTATCTGCTTTTAGTCGGCACTTTGTTTGTGGTGATTAACCTGATTGTTGATCTCCTTTATCTTGCCATCGACCCGCGCATTCGCGATGG
>RGTL01000480.1 GCA_010025385.1 Gammaproteobacteria bacterium
ATCATCGTCGCCCCGGCTACCCCATTGTTGCCGGCCTCGGACGCCGCGACACCCTCGATTTCACCCTTGCCGAAATTATCTTTATTTGGGGAGTTACGTTTTGCTTCACTGTATGACAGGAAGGCTGCTGGAGCCGCCCCAATGCCTGGGATGCTTCCAAGAAACACTCCGATCAGTGAGCCCCGTATGATGGATTTGAAGCAACGCTTGTATTCTGTAAAGGAGACCCAGGCGGAACTTACTTTTCTCGTTTGACCGCTGTTCTTGTCTGGACTCCAGACCATGTTGAGGATCTCAGGGATCGCGAACAAACCAATGAGCACTGCGATGAAGTTAAGTCCCCCCATCAGGTTTGGATCGTTCATAGTGAAGCGGTTGGTGCCATAAACAAGATCCAAGCCTATCGTAGCGAACAGCAAACCGAGCAGCGCTGAGAAAATCCCGCGTGCTAGGCTTGATCCAGAGACGCCTGCGATGATGGTGAGTGAAAACAATATCAACGTGAAAAACTCTGGGGGGCCAAACTTTAGTGCGAACGAGGCAAGCCATCCTGCAAATAAGATTAGGGCGAGGTTCGAGATAAGGTCGGCTGTACATGATGCATAAAGAGCCATACCCAGCGCCCGACCTGACTCACCCTGTTCGGCCATTGGGTGCCCATCCAGGACGGTCGCGCTCGACGCAGGAGTCCCTGGGGTCTTGATAAGAATTGCTGGGATACAGCCGCCGAAGATTCCGCCCTTGTAGACACCGAGCAGTAGCAAAATTCCAGTAATTGGGCTTAGCGAGAAAGTGAACGGTAAAGTTAAAGCCACTGCCATGGTGGCCGACATGCCCGGTATCGCGCCCGCGATGACGCCAATAAGTACACCGAAACCCAGAGCGAGAATACTTTCAAGGTTTGCGACGATGGCAATTCCGGCAAGAATATTATCGATCATGGTAACTGAACCCACTCACCTTGAGGGATCGCAACGGAGGCGACGTGGGCGAAGAAGCCGTAGAGCGCAATAGGCAGAATTATAGCGATCAGTACCATCCGATATGAGATCTTCTGTGTGATGACCGCCGCCACGATTATGAAAAGGGCCATTGACCCGATAATCAGG
>RGTL01000049.1 GCA_010025385.1 Gammaproteobacteria bacterium
ACCTGGCGCCCGAGGTGCTCGCTCATGCGTTTGTCCTGCAGCAGCCCTTTCTCACATCATCGATCATCGGGGCGACCGCGATCTGGCATTTAGACCGCGCGTTTGAGGCCCTCAGCATTACGCTGGATGAGGACACTCACGACCGTCTTGAACAGCTGCACCGGGAGTATCTTGCCCCTGCTCCTTAAATGATCGGTTACCGAAAAAGGAATCGCAACATGACCATAAAACTGACCCAGGCACCCAAGACGCCGTCCCGTACGTTCTTGGATTTTCCGCTGGCGCTGGATCTCGACAATCTGAAGGCGGACATCGCTATTTTGGGCATTCCGTATGGCCTGCCCTATCGGCCTAACGAGATGGCTAATGATCAGAGTCTGGCCCCCGATGCCATCCGTCAGGGGCCAAGCTATGTGCCCTACACCCTAACGAGTTACGACTGGGACCTGGGAGGATACCTGCTGGACGGCCGCGACATTTCGGTCGTGGACTGCGGAAATGTGACGGCGGATCTGAACGATCATCAGGAGCACTATCGGCGCGCTGAGTTAGCGGCGCGAAAGATTCTCGATAGCGGCGCCACGCTGATTACGCTCGGCGGGGATCACGGGATTCCGATACCGGTGATGCGCGCACTCGAGCGCGACGAACAAATCACCCTGGTGCATATCGATGCCCACATCGACTGGCGAGATGAAGTAAACGGCGTGCAAGAAGGGTACTCCAGTCCCATCCGACGGGCTTCTGAAATGGATTGGTTTGGATCCATTATTCAGATCGGCATACGGGCAAACGGAAGCGCGCGCGAGGAAGAAGTCAACGATGCCAGAGCTTATGGGGCCGACATCATTACGGCCTACGAAATGCACGACATCGGAATGGAAGCGGTGCTCGACCGGATTCCCAATGGAGGACCGTACTACCTCACCATTGATGCCGACGGCGTCGATCCCACGATTATGCCCGCGGTCATGGCGCAAGCACCGGGAGGACTCAGCTGGGTCCAGTTACATAAGCTGGTGCATGGACTGGTGCGAAAAGGTCGGGTGCTGGGAATGGATCTGGTTGAAATTGCGCCCTCTTACGATCATGGGCATATCACGATTACTCACGCCGAGCGGCTGATCTGTAACTTCATTGGCGCCTGCGTTCGCGCCGGATATTACGATTAAGCTCGAGCGCGGGCTGGGCTAGTGGATCACGATCAGTTCCCTGCGGACATCACAGAGGTGCTCACCGCCCTTCTCTCCCACCACGAACGGCTCCGAAATGGCCGCACCAATTTGCTCGAGCCATACGCCCGATTGAAAGTGAAAACACATCCCGGCCTGCAACACGGTTTCATCCCCGGGGCGTAGGCTTGCCGTGCGCTCACCCCAATCGGGCGGGTAGTTAACGCCGATCGAGTACCCCGATCGGCTTTCTTTTTTATAGCCGTGCCGGTTAAGCACCTTCTGCCAAGCGGCCTCGACCTCTTCGCACGTGGCTCCCGGACGCGCTACCTCGAGGGCCGCCGCCGTTCCTTCCACAATAGCATCGGCCAGGCGCAATACATCCTTTGGTGGCGACCCGAGATACAGCGTTCGGGTCAGCGGGGCGTGATAGTGCCGACGCGCAGCGCCAAGCTCGATTGAAATCAACGTATCGTCCGGCAGGGGTTTGTCTGACCAGGTGAGGTGTGGCGTGCTGGTTCCTTCCCCAACCTGAATGAGCGGACAGATACTCGTGTAGTCCCCGTATTTGCCCTCAAGCCCCATCACCTGACTTTGGTACACCTCGGCAATCACTTCGTACTCCCGAACACCGGGCGCCACTTTGGCTACGGCGCGGTTCATCACCTCGGTCATTAACTGCCCGGCCTCGCGCATATACACGAGCTCGGCGTCAGATTTAATCAGGCGCGCCCAGTTCACCAACTGCTGGGAATCCGAAAAACGGGCATTCGGTAGACCCTTCACCATGTGCGCATGCGCCCTCGCTGTGTAGTAGTGCGCGTCCAGCTCAACAGCAATCCGACTGGAACCCCAACCTCTGGAGAGAATAAACGCGGCAAGATCGTCAAACGGATGCTCCGTGAGGTGATGCACACGTGTCTCGGAGAAGGTTTGAATATTTTCTTCCGGCAAATCAGTCGTGATACGTGCGGCTTTGGCGTCCTGCGGCCGGCCAAACCAAAGCGGAGCCACTTCATCGGCATGCACCAGCACCGCCTGCGGCACATAAAACGACCAGCCGTCAAAGCCGGTCAACCAATTCATATTCGCCGGGTCCTGACAGATCAAAAGATCTATCCCGGCATCGCTCATGCGGTTTTTTACGTCCTTGACGCGACGATCAAACTCCGCCTTTTCAAAAGGCTTCTGATAGTCCATGAAACGTTCTCTAAAAGGGAATTGAAGCGAGTGACTCAAGCCGACCGTTCGGCAACGACGGCGAGAAAATCACCTGGCTTGATGAGCCCGGGAAAATGCCTGCCCATAAAAATGCCGTCAACTCTCGCCTGATATTCAACAGGCGCGCCGCCCGTTCGCTCGATGTCATAAATACGGGCCATGACATCACCTCGGCGCACCGTCGCGCCAAGATCGTGGCACATCTCGACGAGCCCCGAGTGCTCGGAGGTTAAGAAACACTCAGGGTTCATTGTATCGAGTGAGAGCGAGTCGGCTGTCTCAAGCTCCCCCGACAGAATACCGGCATGTTTGAGGACATTAGTAATACCGCGCTTTGCAATACGCGCTGTTTTGGCGCTGGCTGACCCGCCCCCACCAAGCTCTGTGGAAACAAACACCTTGCCCTGATTTTCAGCTGCCGTGTCGTATAGATGGGGCGCGTCAGGCTCCAGCAGCATCAATGTGTATGGTGCATTAAACGCCCGCGAGGCGGCCACGCAACGTGCCTGCTGCGCCTTGTCATCAAGAACGTGTGCGGCGGCAAAAGGGACAAACTCAAGCGTCTTTCCACCGGAATGAATATCCACGACCACGTCAGCCATCGGCAGCAAGGTGCGGGAAAAATAATCCGCAATGATCTGGGTGATATTTCCCTCCGGGTCTCCGGGAAAGACTCGATTCATATTGCCCCCGTCGATCCAGGAGGTGCGCTTTGCAGCCTGGAAGGCGGGGTAGTTCATGGCCGGCACCATAATGACGCGCCCGCTGAGATCCGAGTCCTTTAAGGTATGACTCAACGCCCATAGGGCAAGCGGCCCTTCGTATTCATCGCCATGATTCGCCCCGGTGAGCAGCGCCGTTGGCCCTTCGCCGCGCTTGATCACAGTCATCGGAATCATGACGGCGCCCCATGCGGAGTCATCACCAGAGTACGGCACCTTGAGATAGCCGTGCTGAATACCATCGGCCTCGAAATCAACAGTGGCCTTAATTGGATTGGGTCTCATAGTGCTCCCTCAAGGGTCATACAAATTCTGTGGCCAGCGCGCTTAGTCCAATGCCCGAGCAAGATCCTCGCAGAGATCATCGGGGTCTTCCAGCCCCACCGACAGTCGATATACCCCTTCTCCCGCGAACTCACGATACGCGTCCAGTTGCTCACCCGCCAGATGATAGGTGGATTTCATCAGATCGTCGGTGCCTAGCCAGCAGATCAGACTGCGGTGATGGCCAAGAGACACCGCATAGTGAATCACCTCAAGCTTTTCCATGAATTTTGGGGCGAGCCCAGCGCCACCCTCCACCTGGAAAGACAGCATGCCGGAGAAATTCTGCATTTGCTTTTTGGCCAGCGCGTGATGCGGATGGCTTTCAAGGCCGGGGTACAGCACTTTCAGGACCCGCGGATGCGACTCAAGAAAACGTGCAACCGCTAACGCATTCTGCTCATGCGCCTGCATGCGCATCGGCAGCGTCGCCAGTCCCCGGTTAATGAGCCACGCATTAAACGGGCTGATCACGCCGCCCAAATGGATCTGGCCGGCACTTTCAATGGGATGCATATGCTCTGCGGAGGCGAGCACAGCGCCTCCCATGGCATCACCATGACCGCAGCAGTACTTTGTCAGGGAATGAATCACATAGTCCGCCCCGAGCGCTAAAGGTTGTGTCGCAATCGGCGTGGCAAACGTGGAATCAATTGCAAAACGGGCGTCATGGGCATGAGCAATATCAGCAATCGCAGCAATGTCCGTGATTCGCATCGTCGGATTGGCCGGGCTCTCTCCCCAGACGAGACGCGTGTTGACGCTCATCGCTCGCTCGACCGCATTTAGATCAGAAAAATTCACGGTCACCACGTCAATCCCCAGCCGGCTCAAATCGTTACGCGCCAACTCGGCGGTGCCGGGATAATTGGCATCGCTCATCACTAAACGATCACCGCTGCTCAAAAGACTGAGAAGGACGGCAGACGTAGCGGCCATCCCTGAGGCAAAACAACGACACGCTTCACCCCCTTCAAGCGCTGCCATTTTTTCTTCAAGCTGCTGAACCGTCGGATTGGACCATCGGCTGTAGATATACGGTGCGTTCTCGGGAATATCGTAAGCCGAGAAACCCGCGGGCTCATCCATGACAAATGTGCTGGACATAACGAGATTGGGTGCCGATGCGCGAGTTACCGGATCGGGTGCTTCACCGGCGTGAACGGCCAAAGTGTTGCGCCGAAAGGGTCTAGGATTTTTTGTTGCGCTCATGAGTTCTGGCCCTCAGTCCACATCAAGATTCGAGGTATGAAATATCTTGGTAACGGTTTCACGAATATCCCATCGCACCCGCTGACCTTTTCCGGTGAACACGCTATCGCCTGCGACACACTCCACCGCCGGCTTGCCCTCGATGGAAAGGATGAGATGCCCCGAAACGATCGTTTGCAGCTCATCACCCAGTTCGGTGCATTCAAATATGCCCGGAGTACAGCGCCAAACACCGGCTCGCGCCGTGCCGTCCTCGCTCAAGAAATCCAGTCGCCCGGATGCCGCAGGAGCCCCACTGACAATGACATAGCGCGATCGCGGATTCTCGAAGGGCCATTCCTCCAAGTCGCTGTCAGGCTGCGAATTGCGATAGTGCTTGATAGTTTCCACGCTGAAAGGCCGATCTACGGGGAGACGTGAGGACCGTGCGGTGTCTTGGTAAGCACCTCCGCGCCATCGACGCCCAACAACACGGTATTGGAGATGAAATAGTTGCCCCGCCCTGTTTCGGTAAACCAGGACATCAGATGAAAGGTCATGCCGGCCTGCATCTCGCGTGTGGAATCATGGCGCAGTCCGGTTACCCGGGGGCCGCCCGTCCACGAGGGCGGAAAACCAATGCCCACCAGATAACCGCAATGGTGCCGGCGATACTCGGGCATACCGGCGGCATCGACAACCGATTGCCAACCGTTGTACACATCTTGAGCCAGTGCGCCCACGGTGAGCGCGTTTAATGCCGCATCGAAAGCGCGACCGCAGATCTCCGCCATCGCAGCATCCTCATCAGAAATAGAGCCGATATTCACCAACCGACCCATGGGTGCGTTGTACCGGGCGACACAACCGGCGATCTCGAGGAACACCGCGTCTTTATGCGTTCCCTCACCCCAGGTCGTGTGCTCCTCAGCCATACGATGCCAGGGGCGCAAAAATGGCCCAAACCCCGGAGGCGTTCCCCCGGCGCGCGTCATTGCTGCAAGGCAGTCGGCTGCCACATCGGCTTCGTTTGCCCCGTCGTGCACGGCGGCAATAGCCGCCTGCGTACCCGCATCGGCAGCGGCGGCCGCACGACGCATAAAGCCCTGCTCCTCAATAGACTTGACCAGGCGCATCTCATCCAGCACGCCCGTGATATCGATCCAGCGCGCACCGACTAGGCCTGCCTGAAGAGCCTGGCCCATAGCAAGCGACATACCGGCGGATGCAGACTCAATGCCAATCGACTTTCCCGATACATGGTCTTTGAGTAATCGAATAACCACATCGGCCGCGGTCTCGGTATCGGGGTGGCCCACGAACGCGGCGTTTCGGACTTGATTGCGGATCGCGACATGTTCCATCGCACGAGTAACCAGCGTGAGATCTCCCGCCGCCGGAACAATCAAAACATGCGGCGCAAAGTATCCCCAGTGATCCAGCCCGGTTAGGTAAAAGACATGCTCCGGAGCGCTCAAAAAAATGAGATCAAGTCCGCGCGCGTCCATGATTTGTCGCGTCGCAGTCAGTCGACGGTCAAGCTCGGCATCGGTGAATGGATTGGAATGCATGTTTTACCCCTGTTTGATTACGCTCGCCCTACACCGCCGGTCGGGGAAGCTTGAATGCGGGCTCGACGTTAATCGCCTGTGCGAAAGCAAAAAGCTCCCACTCGCCAAACGCTCTACCCACCAGCTGCACGCCCATGGGCAATCCGCTGCTGTGTATGCCTGATGGCACCGAAATAGCCGGATGTCCCGTGGTATTAAAAAAGTTTGTAAATCGCATCATGGCATTTCCCACCGGCTCGGTCACTCCATTAGTGCTCACGTCGATCGTACCAATCTTTGGGGCAACAATTGGCGTTGACGGCGTAATCAACGCATCCACAGTCTCAAACGCGCGATCCACCTCTTGCCGATAGATCGTCATAAAACGCTTCGCCCGAACATAGTGTTCCGCTAAAAGCTGCTGGCCCAGAGCCAAGCCTGTCCGAAAATCCTCCCCATAGGCCTCAGGGCGTTTTTCAAGCCAGGGCATATGAAAACTCAGGGCCTCAGGCATCTGAATCGTCAACGAAACGGTCCGCGCAAAACGAAGATCCGGTGTGGCCACCTCTTTTACGCTAACGCCTTCTCGCTTCAAAAAATCGATAACACTCTCGGTCGCCGCAAGAATCTCCTGATCCACGTTATCAAAGAAAAATTCGCGGGGCACGCCAATGGTCTTGCCCCTGAGCGCTGTACTTGAGATCCTTGACGCCCATGCGCTCAGGGTGTGCCCTCCACCCGAAGATTCGCCCGAGTTGTTGGAATCGGTTAATACCCCAAACACGGCGGCGCAATCACTCACGCTTCGCGTCAGTATGCCCAGATGATCCAGTGACCAGCTGTAAGGCACGACGCCGTCCATCGGCAGCCGACCATAGGTGGGCTTTAAACCCACAAGCCCACTCAGCGCCGCCGGCGAGCGCACCGAACCTCCGGTATCCGTGCCGAGCGCGAACGGCACTAAACCCCAGGCAACCGCCGCAGCGGAACCGCTTGAAGAACCGCCGGCAAGGCGACTTGAATCGTAAGCGTTAACCGCAGTACCAAACAGTTTGTTCTCGCCCGTCGCCCCGTAAGCGAACTCGTGAAGATTCGCCTTGCCCAGACAAACGCCGCCCGCTCTGTCTAATCGGGTTACGACCTCGGCGTCCTTTTCTGCAATATGGTCTGCAAAGACCGCCGAGCCTGCGCTCGTACGTTGACCTTTGATATCGATGAGATCTTTAAGCGCATAAGGAATACCATGCAGCGGGTGGACCGACCCGTGCTGATCAAGCCAAGCGGCCCGGGCACGCGCCTCAACCTCATACACATCGATAAAAGCAACGGCTGACAGATTCAACGCGCTGATTCGCGCCATGAACCCGTCGACAACTTCGACGCAGCTGAGGTCACCCGACCCCAGGGCAGCACCCAATTCACTAACGCTCGCCCAACAGAATGGATCAGTCCTCATGCTGTGGACGTGCGTTTGGGGTCATGCCGAGAGCCGGTGCAGTGGCCCCGAGGTCAACGGCCCGCAGTTTCTCGAGCTCCTTCATGAGATCCTCGAAACCCGTGATCAATCCCAGCTTGGGGGTCACGAGTTCGGACAGATCCGTGTCGGAAAAATCATGGCTCGCGAAAGCCTGCCGTATCGCCTGCAGGCTTTCAAGGCTGGGCTTTGTGAGCGGCATCTTTAAAGGTGCTGAAGGTTACGCTCATCCGCGACCCACAAACGGCATATCACGTGCCATCACATTCATGAAGAGCACGTTGGTATCCAGCGGTAGATTCGCCATGTGCAGCACGCTGGTCGCCACGTGAGCAACGTCCATTAAGGGCTCCACCATTGTGCTTCCGTTTGCCTGTCGGATGCCGGCCTTCATGCGCTGCGTGAGATCCGTTTCGGCATTCCCGATATCTATTTGTCCGCAGGCAATATCATGTGCCCGGCCGTCCAGCGCAAGACTGCGCGTCAACCCCGACATGGCATGCTTACTGACCGTGTACGGCAAACTGTTCACGCGGGGTGCATAGGCGGAGATCGATCCGTTGTTGATGATCCGACCTCCCTTGGGGCTTTGCTTCTTCATTTGGCCAAATGCCCGACGGGCGCACATGACCGCGCCGTGGATATTGGTCTCCATCACCGCCCGCCAGTGCTCGACATCCAGCTCATCAATATCAACCGCCGGCGCACCTACTCCGGCGTTGTTGAAGAGCAAATCAACTCGACCGAACCGCTGAATGGTTCCGTCAAAAACGCGATCCACATCGGCATCCCGCCGAATGTCCGCCGCAAGACAGAGCGCGTTCTCATCAGTGGCACCGACTTCCTGCGCTGCCTGATCGAGAAGCTCTGATCGCCTTCCGGTGAGGGTTACTCGGTATCCGTTCTTAAGAAAGATCTGCGCCACGGCTTTTCCAATCCCGGTACCCGCTCCTGTAACGACTGCGATTTTGGACTGCTGTTCCATAAACGATCTCTGCGCTTTTCAGTTAATGAATAGATGGTTTTGTAGGTAATCGACGACTTCGTTCGCCAGAACCTCAGGGGCGCACTCGACTGTCGGCAAGGTCAGCTCGGCGTTTTGGGGCGCCTCGTAATCGGAATCGATACCCGTAAAGTTTTTAAGGTGCCCCGCTCGCGCTTTTTTGTATAGACCCTTAGGATCCCGCGCCTCACAAACCGCAAGCGGTGCATCCACATAAACCTCAATGAAGTCCGCTTCACCAATCAGGTGACGCGCCATGCGCCGCTCCGATTCAAAGGGCGAGATAAAAGAAGTAATCACAATAAGGCCCGCGTCAATCATGAGTTTCGCCACTTCCGCAACGCGGCGAATATTCTCCACACGATCGACGTCGGTAAATCCCAGATCACGACACAATCCATGGCGCACATTGTCGCCATCCAAGAGGTAGGTTAAACAACCCGCCGCGTGCAGCTCTTGCTCTAATAAATCTGCGATGGTCGACTTGCCCGACCCAGACAATCCGGTCAACCAAACAACGCACGGCCTTTGGCGGTTCAGCGATGAGCGCGCTTCTTTGGTAACGCGGGTCGGATGCCACACGATATTGGTAGCGCGCCGCAGAGCAAAATGAAGCAGCGCAATACCTAATACCGCCGCCCCCTGATCATCAGTAAAGATCAGCACGTTATCGCCGGATGACCCGGCGAATGCAATCGCTCGATCTGCGGATAGCTTGCAGTAGGCAATCTGTCCCTGTTCGAGAATCTTCCCGGCGATTCTGGTCTTATCTCCAGGCTCTATCCGATAGGTCAGATCGGTTATCTTCGCGGTGCATTCAATGCCTCTACTGACCGCGCGGTACGACCGCTCAGGAAGCATAGGCGCGGAATCGCGCCAATACAGGTAGATAGCGAACTGGTCCGATTCGTCCTGCCATGCGAGGGCGATGACGCCTGTTCGATCAAATCAATGCTTTCCAGGCGCGAGAGGGCCTGGAGGCGATCCAGTTGGTCTGCTTCAGAGGGATGGGGCGTCGTTTTAATCAAAATCAGGCCTCAACACAGGAAACGTAATAGTTTCTCGAACAAATCAATAACGCCTAATATTCTAGCGTCGATCAAGACCTCTCACAGAGGCAAAGACACGAACAGCATCGACGGGAAAAGCGTGGGCAGATGGTTTTTTGTGTGGTAAAACGGAACCCAATGTCGCGGTCTTATTCGCATCAGGCTGTACGACTGGCCCGGTGAGGCAATCTGCGCCAGCAGGGCCGTAACAATAATTCCTAAATAAATCAGGAGGAATCATGTTGAAGAAAACATTGCTATCCAGCATCGCTGGAGCATCGATGCTTGCTTCGGGAATCGGGTACGCCGCCTCGATGGGAGCCGTTGATGAGCCCATCAAACTCGCCGTTAACGAATGGACCGGTCAACACATC
>RGTL01000481.1 GCA_010025385.1 Gammaproteobacteria bacterium
TAATAAATCCTCCTTGCGCGGAAGCAACAGAAGACACACTACTCAGTAGCACAGAAACGATGAGCCTCTTCATCAAATCTCGGGAACCTTTACAGTCAACTCGAAAGCGGAGTACCAAGCAGCCAGGTCCTTGATCTGCGGCTTACTGAGCCCCTGAGCGATAAGACTCATCCGGCGATCCTGTCGCATACCTTTCTTGTAGTCCACAAGCGCCTTTTCAATGTACAGCGAACTGAGACCCGCCAGATTGGGTGCCTCTGGATCTTTTGATAAGCCATTTTTCCCATGGCATGTCGAGCACTGTGCGGAGAGCGCCTTCCCATTAGCCATGTCGGCAGCGAAAGACACTGAACTCAGACAAATGCCTAAACACAATACAACCAAATTCTTCACAATTTCTTACTCCAAGACATAAAAAAACCCCGGCAAATGCCGGGGTCTTCTTGGTGTGATTAACTACCGACGTATGAGATCTTGTAGATCGCACCAGCGTAGTCATCAGAAACGAGCATCGAGCCATCTTTCATCATAGTGATTGACATCGGACGTCCGTCGTACTCTTTGTTCTCGTTCAACCAGCCTTCGGCGAACGGCTCCATCTTGGCCTTTCCATCTTTGTCGATGAAGGTAACCATGACCCGCGCGCCACATGGCTCGGTCCGGTTCCAAGAACCGTGCTGTGCTGAGAAGATCGCGTTCTTATACTTGGCTGGGAACTGGTTCCCTGTGTAGAACGCCATACCCAGGTCAGCGCAGTGCGCGGTTGTCTCGACCGCTGGATGAACGATCCCAGCTGGTGGTGTGTCCTTATCATAGCCTTCATCTTTGACACGGACCTTACCGCCACCGAACCATGGATGACCGAAGTGCTGACCAGCCTTAGTCTGACGATTCAACTCGCCTGGTGGGATATCGTCACCCATACCGTCGACCTGGTTGTCAGTCCACCACAACTCTCCTGTGACAGGATGGAAGTCCTGACCAACCGAGTTACGGACACCGTACGTGAAGACCTCACGGTTGCTACCGTCGCGGTCCATACGGATGATGCCGCCGATACCTGTCTTCTTGTAAAGATCCATCTTGGCACGAGGCGCAACGTTGTATGG
>RGTL01000482.1 GCA_010025385.1 Gammaproteobacteria bacterium
GCAGCTGGGGCTCCTTGGATACGCTTTGCTCCAATGCCGGTGTTGCAGGCCCCGGCGCGCCGGTAGAAGACGTCAGCCTTGCGGACTGGCGGGCCTGCGTCTCGGTGAGCCTTGAAGGTGCGTTTTTGTTTGCCAAGCACACCGCGCCGCTTATGAAGGCGCAGCGCTCCGGCGCGATCATCATTACATCGTCGACGGCGGGGATTTTTGGATTTGCCAATCGCTCGCCATATGTGTCCGCCAAGTGGGCGGTGATTGGGCTGATGAAAACGCTCGCAATTGAACTGGGACCTTTTAACGTTCGCGCCAACGCGCTTTGTCCGGGCCCGGTTGAGGGCGAGCGCATGAACTATGTGGCGGATCGCGAGGCGCAGCAAAAGGGCCGTACGCGAGAGGATGTGCTCGCAGAGTACGCAAGCGGCTCGTCAATGCTTAAACTGGTGCGACCCGAGGACGTCGCAGAGATGGCTGTTTTTCTGGCGAGTGATAAAGCGACATTGATCAGCGGGCAAGTCATCGCCGTTGACGGTCATACCCAAAACCCCGAACCTAAACCGTAGGGCTCATTCAAGACTGGATCAGTAGGCTCTCACCTGAGAGGCGCCGCTGTACAAAATTCTTGACCAGTTTTCGTTGACGGCCTCGCGCCTGACCACATCGGCAGGATCCTGATCAGTCTGCGGGCGCGGGAACACATGATCCCCTTTCCAGTGCTCGCAACCTTTGGCAATCTGCACCATAAAGTCGCCGACTGTCTGATGGCACTCGGGGCTCATAAACGACTGCAGCGCAACACCCATACGCCGCTCAGTGCCCCGATTGGGCATGGATCCATGCACGATCGTCGCGTGATGGATCGACATCTGCCCGGGCTTTAGAACCAGATCCACAGCGGTGCTCTCATCGATATCTTCAACATTCTGGCCACGGGTAAGAATGTTGTCCTCACCGTAGGTATCGTGATGATGAAGGATGCCAAGCTTATGACTGCCAGGGATCATGCGTACGCAACCGAGCTCCGCATTGCTTGGCGTTAACGCCAGCCACGGCGTCACGAAGTGATGCGGCTGAATCCCCATATAGGTGGCA
>RGTL01000483.1 GCA_010025385.1 Gammaproteobacteria bacterium
ACGTTCGTCGGAACGAAGGCGGACACGTCCCCGGCCTGGGTCTCGATAACCGGAAGCGCCGTCAGCGAACCGGTCTTGCCCTTGACCGCACCGTTGGTGAAGGCCTCGACGTACTCTTCGTTCACGCGGGAGGCGCGCTCGAGGAGACGGGAGTGCAGATAGAAAACGTCCCCAGGGTAGGCTTCCCGACCCGGCGGGCGCTTGAGCAGCAGGGAGATCTGACGATAGGCCACGGCCTGCTTGGAAAGATCATCGTAGATGATTAAGGCGTCTTCGCCGTTGTCCCGGAACCATTCCCCCATGGTGCAGCCTGCATAGGGGGCAAGGAACTGCATGGAGGCAGGGGTCGAGGCGGAGGCAGCGACCACGATGGTGTGATCAAGCGCGCCGTGCTCCTCAAGCTTCCGCACCACGTTGGCGATGGTGGACATTTTCTGTCCAATCGCCACGTAGATGCAGGTCATGTTCTTGCCTTTCTGGTTGATGATCGTATCAACCGCGATGGCCGTCTTACCGATCTGACGGTCACCGATGATGAGCTCCCGCTGGCCCCGGCCCACAGGGACCATGGCGTCGATGCACTTCAGACCGGTTTGCACCGGCTGGTCCACGGACTTCCGTGCGATAACGCCCGGAGCGACCTTTTCGATCGCGTCCGATTCCGTCGTGCCTAAATCACCGCGGCCGTCGATGGGGTTACCCAGGGCATCGACCACCCGGCCAACCAGCTCCCGGCCCACGGGCACTTCGAGAATGCGGCCCGTGCATCGTGCCGTTTGGCCTTCGGCGAGGTGCTGATAATCCCCCAGCACCACGGCGCCCACGGAGTCGCGCTCAAGGTTCAGGGCGAGACCAAAGCCCCCGGCGGAGAACTCGATCATCTCCCCGTAGCGGGCTTCTGCCATGCCGTGAATCCGGATAATGCCGTCGGACACGCTCACGATCGTGCCTTCGTTGCGCGCTTCGGTCTGGAGATCCATCGACGCGATGCGCTGCTTAATAATGTCGCTGATCTCGGAAGGGTTCAGTTGCTGCATCGGTCCATCCTCAGAATGCGTTCGAATCCGGGGGCCCCGGACCT
>RGTL01000484.1 GCA_010025385.1 Gammaproteobacteria bacterium
TAATCCTTTCAAACATCGACGGACTGCGGCCTCACCAGTAGCGGGGCAAGAAGATCGCGCTCATGTGATGGCGCAAAGATGAGCAAAAAGTCACAGCACGATTTTTGCTGCACAAAAGAAAACCCCCCTGAAGACGTGCTTGAGGGGGGTTCAAATCGACAAAAGATAATGCCCTATGCGAGCGCCTCTTTGGTCGTTTTGACGATGGCTGCCGCAACCTTGTAAGGGTCTGCGTTGGACGCAGTCCGTCGATCTTCGAGTCTGCCAATCCAGCCGTCTGTGTGCGTGGACACAGGAATTCTGATGGAAGCCCCTCGATCGGAGATGCCGTAGCTAAAGGTGTCTATGGATTGTGTTTCGTGATCACCGGTAAGTCGTTGATCATTGTCCGCTCCATACACGCTGATATGCCGCTCAATATTTTTCCCGAACTCCTCACAGATCTTGGTGAACACAGCTTCCTCTCCCGCTGTTCTCATCACTTCGTTGGAGAAATTGGCGTGCATGCCTGACCCGTTCCAATCTAACTTGCCGAACGGTTTGGGGTGCCAGTTAATGGAGAACCCGTACTTCTCACCGATTCTCTCCAGAAGGTAGCGCGCCACCCAGGTTTCATCTCCAGCCTTTTTGGCGCCCTTGGCGAATACCTGAAACTCCCACTGGCCTGCAGCAACCTCGGCGTTGATCCCTTCCACGTTAATACCCGCAGCCAGACACATATCAAAATGCTCTTCGACGCACTCCCTACCAAAGGCATTTCCCGCTCCCACGGAACAATAGTAGGGCCCCTGCGGGCCTGGGTATCCGTTCACCGGGAATCCGGGAGGTAATTGCGTATCGATATCCCACAGAAAATATTCCTGTTCGAAACCGAACCAGAAATCATCATCGTCATCATCGATGGTGGCCCTGCCGTTGGATACGTGCGGCGTACCGTCTGCATTCAGCACCTCGGTCATGACCAGAAAAGCGTCCTTGCGACCCGGATCGGGGTAGATCGCCACCGGCTTTAACAAACAATCCGAACTGCTTCCGTCCGCTTGCTCTGTGGAACTCCCATCGAAGGACCACATAGGGCAC
>RGTL01000485.1 GCA_010025385.1 Gammaproteobacteria bacterium
CCATTGCCATGGCCGCCGATTCCGTCAGCGACGAGCCACAGCCCTTCAGCTTCGTTTACAAACAAAGCGTCCTCGTTGATTCGCCGGGTGTGGCCTATGTGAGTGCCGTGGCAGGTATAGGTTGAATGGGGGCCGGGCATTTTCCAGCGTGCTTCCTGTTTTGAATAATGAAAAAACACCGGCGTATCCAGCCAGTCGTCGCGCTTGCTACGGTTACGAAGCCCAATTGTGTTGGATGACCCGGATAACTTCCTCGGCCGAACCGGGTCGGTCACTGGGGTTCTTGCTAAGGCAGCTCATGGCCAATTCTGACAACACTTTGGGGACCTTGAGATTTCCATAGTAAGACGGGGCCTCGGGCACCTTCTCTCGCACGTCCTCCAGTATTTTTCTCACCACTTGGCCAGTAAAAGGGGTATGCCCGGTAAGTGCCTCGTACATCACCGCGCCCAAGCTGTAGATGTCTGATCGGAAATCGATGTCAGGTTCACGGTCGATTTGCTCAGGCGACATATACATCACTGACCCCTGGAGCTTGCCAGCATTGGTCATTGTTACGCCGATATTGAGATCGGGTAAGTTGCTCTCGGCGGATGCGGGGGCACCTTCTCTGTGCCAGACCTTTGCGAGCCCCCAGTCCAGCAACAGGACCTCGCCGTAGGGTCCGATCAATACATTGTCAGGTTTGATGTCGCGGTGCACCACGCCAGCAGTGTGGGCATAAGCTAGCGCGTTACCGACCTGAACGATGACATTCATGAGCTGAGAAAAGTCGTAACGCTGCCGATAGTTAAACAACTCTCTGAGCGTATAACCGTGGACTAATTTCATCGTAAAAAAATAGTGTCCACGATTGTCTCGCCCGATCTCATAAGTAGGCATCGTATTGGGATGTTGAAGCATCGCAGAAATGCGCGCTTCACGGAGTAGGCGCAGGTTTTCGGTCGGGTCTTTCTGAAATTCGGGCTTGAGCGTTTTGTAGCAGACTGTTCGCCCCAGATATAAATCCCGGCATGACTGAATCAGAGACTTCCCGCCTGTGGCTATGGTCGAAAAGTACGCATAGCGAAGTTTCGGATT
>RGTL01000486.1 GCA_010025385.1 Gammaproteobacteria bacterium
TCCGTCTCACCACGCTGCTTCGCAGCAGCAATCTCCGAAGAGAGACGAGCCGCCCAATCATTCCAGGAAAAAGCGCCCTGCCGATGCAATTCAAGCACGAGCGAGAAGATCTGCGCCTCCCAGGGTTCTGAAAACGGAGGCCTTTCGTTGTCGGGCAAAAGTGATGTGCCGGTGCGAATCAATTTCTCTGTCATAACACACGATCGAGATAGGGCTCCCACATATCAAGCCTCAGGACAAAGTGCCCACCGGATGCAGACCCACCCCACACCGCTTCGGACGAGAATGCCACACTGAAAAGATGTTCGCCGGTACGCTGTCCTTTCGCGCTGGTGTCTGGAAACACGTGCGAGCCATGATGCTCGACCACTTTCCCGATCCGGCCGCGGATGTAGCCCGGGATCCGAGTGTGTCCTGCCGGCGCATCGCTCTTGACCCGCACGCGATCGCCCACGGCAAACCCTGGCAACCGGTCGACCGGCATCGTAACCGGACCGCCTTTTGCCAGAATCGCCGCAACGCGTTCGGCCATCAGCGGCGAGAGCGCTGAGGGCTCCGCGTGGGCTTCGGGACGCGCGTGATTTAATTCACGCTCTGAGATCAAGCCTTTTTCGATCAGCAATCGACGCAGACCGACCCACCAGTTCTCGTAATAACTGTTTTTGAGGTAATCCTCCGAACGCTGACGTTCGCGTGCGTGTCGTGATTCATCCAGATTCCACTGTCCCAAGAATCCACACGCGAGTGTTAGCGCGAACATGCGCTTTTCCCACTCGGCGTGGAATACCGGTTCGGATTTTTCTGGCTCTGGAGCAATTGGCCCTAATCCCTGAAGTCCTCCGAGATCATGTGCCGCTCTCATGCGATATCCTCACTGCCTGGCACAGCGACGGTTTCCACCCCAATCATCGAATTTCGGGTGACAAGCTCTGCAAGCTCGTCCTCCGACCAAGACTCAGTACCGGGGGGTCGCAGTGGCAGCACCAGATATCGCATCTCTGCGGTTGAATCCCACACCTGTATCTCAACATCTTTATCCAGCGCCGTTCCGAACTCAGCGAGAACGCCGCGTGGATCGCT
>RGTL01000487.1 GCA_010025385.1 Gammaproteobacteria bacterium
CACCGGTGCCCTTGATCTTGATGCTGCTATAACATCAGCGACGAGCTTATCTGTATCGACCACCTCGAACTTAGGTGCCAATGTCACCACATCAAGTACACAAACCTACACTGGGGCTGTGACCTTAAGTGTCGATACCACACTCACCACCACGAACAGTAATGTGACCTTCAGTTCAACCGTGGACAGTGATGCGGCTTTAACCAAACGTGACCTCACACTTACTTTAGGTTCAGGTTCAGCCACCTTCAGCGGTATTGTGGGTAGCACCACCTTAGCGGATATGACGCTTAATAGTAGTGCCACCTTTGCTGCGGCATTAACTGCGGATAACCTCACCATCGCAGCTTCTAAAACTGCGACCGTGAAAGATGATGTGACCATCGCATCGAACATCACCTTAAGTGGCAGCTCCACACTCGAGGTGCTGAATGCATCGACCATGAGCATTGCCGGTACCATTGTCGACAGTGGTGATAGCAACACCATTAGCGTGAATGATTCTAATGCCAGTGCGGCACCAAGTGAGGTGACCTTCTCAGGTACGGTCGCCGCTGATACCTTAACCATTGGATCAGCTACCACTGCCGGTAAAGCTAAATTCACAGGCTCCGGTGGTGTGACCATTGCCAGTGTGACCGTGACCGGGGGTGATCATGCCGATGAAGATTCAACCGCAACCTTTAACTACGCACTCACATCGACTGCGATCACCTTAGATGACAACACAGGTAGTGCTTATCTGATCTTCGCTGAGAATAATTCTGTGACCATTGCCGGTACCATTGATGGTGCAGCTGATAATGAAGGTACCTTACAAGTCACAGGCACACTTAAAACCTTCTCCGGTGCGATCGGTTCAACTTATAGCATCGGTACCTTAGATATTGATGCTGACGTTGACTTCGATAGCTCTGTCGCTGCCAATACCGTGACCTTGGATGGTGCCATCTTAGGTGCTACCTCGTTAAGCTTCGCATCGACAGTGACGATTAATGATGACATCACCACTACAGGTACTCAAACTTACACTGGGGCAGTCATCATTGGTACTGATGGTGTGACCTTAACCACCACCAA
>RGTL01000488.1 GCA_010025385.1 Gammaproteobacteria bacterium
CGAGGAAATACAAGAGGGCATAAAGCACGGTGTTCGCAAAGTAAACATCGATACTGATCTTAGGATGGCGTCGACCGGCGCGATTCGTCGTTACATGCATCAGAATCCTTCCGCTTTTGATCCTCGCAAATATCTTGGTGAGGCGACCAAAGCCATGAGCGAGATTTGCGTCGCACGCTATGAGGCGTTTGGCACGGCAGGTCAGGGCTCGAAGATCAAGGCAGCCGATCTTGAAGTCATGGTAAAACGCTATGATTCCGGCGAGCTTGATCCACGGGTGAATTAAGAATTGGGCTGCAGGCAAGGGGCGGCATTGACCGCCCCTTTTTTTGCCTTAGGACGAGTCTCCTCTGCGGATATTGATGAGACGCTAAAATGCTCCACCTATTATGAAACGCGTCGCCCATGTTATTACGGGTCTCGGAGTCGGAGGTGCCGAAACATTCCTTTTGAGGGCGATCCCGGAATTCGATAAACGTCACTATCAGTCTATTGTGGTTTACCTCACGGGCGGCGGTGAATACGTTGACGCTTATAAGGAGCAGGGAATTACTGTCATTCCACTCGGGATTCGCTCGACGCTTGGGACGCTGACAGGTTTTGTTCGTCTGGTGAGGATCCTCAAAGATTATTCTCCAGATATCATCCAAGGCTGGATGTATCACGCTAACTTGCTGGCAGGCCTCGCCGGAAAACTCCTTGGCCTGCCCGTGATATGGGGAATACAGCAGAGTAATCTTGGCGTAAGCGTAAATAAAGCGTCGACGAGACGGGTGATCTGGATGGGATCTATTCTTTCGAAGTCGTTGCCTAAAGAGATCGTATATGACTCCGAGGCCGCGCGAGCGGTTCATGAAAGAAGAGGCTTTGATCAGTACCGGGGGCGCGTCTTTCCGAACGGTGTTAACGAGCAGGCTTTTGTGCCGCGGGTGGAGAGCGGGCAGAAGATTCGCCAAGAGTTGGCAATTCCGTCTGGCTCGATAGTCGTTGGGCACATCGCAAGATATGACGTTCAGAAAGACCAAAAAACGTTCTTGCAGGCGATCAAGAAAGTTCGGCAACAGGTAAAGAACCTGCAT
>RGTL01000489.1 GCA_010025385.1 Gammaproteobacteria bacterium
TTGAACCAGCGACCCCTGCCGTGTGAAGGCAGTGCTCTCCCGCTGAGCTACGCGCCCTTTGAATTCGGCTGCGAACGTCGCCGAAATGCGTGGGGGCCTGATTATAAGTAGAATCCTGCCTCCCTTACCACTTACGTAATAAGCATGACGGCGGTTCGCACCCGATTTGCTCCAAGCCCGACGGGCTATCTACACATTGGCGGCGTCCGTACGGCGCTTTTTTGTTGGCTTTATGCGCGTCGCCATGGTGGCCAGTTCATTCTGCGTATAGAAGATACCGATCGCGAGCGATCGACCCAAGCGTCCGTCGATGCAATTTTGCAGGGTATGGCCTGGATGGGGCTGGACCCTGACGAAGGTCCGATCTACCAGACCGACCGGATGAATCGCTACACGCAAGTGCTAGACCAGTTGCTGGAGCAGGGCCTTGCGCTCTCACATCCACAAGCAAATCCTGCGCAACCGGCCGAAGATGCTTCTTCGCCGCGCCTTCGTCGTAGCTTTCGAAATCTTTATAAAAGTAGAGGCTTTTATCCACGAGTTCTTCTATCGTCTGGGCTCGCTCGCGCAAGGCCTCGGCCACCTGCTCGACCGGCGGACCTGCAGAAGTATCCACGCCACGCATCTCCAGCGCATCTGCCAATAATGAAGCCAGACGAGTCGCATCCGCTTCTTTGATGTAGTGCTGATTCAGCCATTTGAGTTTATCGAGATCAAACGCGGAAGCCGCTCGATTAACATCTGCAAGATCAAAAAACTCGATCATCTCTTCAGTGGAAAAAATTTCCTGATCGCCATGTGACCAACCGAGACGCAGCAGATAGTTGCGCATAGCCTCAGGCAGGAAACCTTGATTTCGATATTCGAGAACACTCACAGCGCCATGCCGCTTGGACAGACGCTGGCCGTCTTGCCCCACAATCATGGGCACATGCGCAAAGAGAGGCAGCGGCGCCCCGAGTGCCCTGAAGATATTCACCTGCCGTGGCGTGTTGTTGACATGATCATCACCTCGGATGACATGGGTAATCTCCATATCGATGTCATCGACCACGACCGCGAAGTTATAGGTTGGCATA
>RGTL01000490.1 GCA_010025385.1 Gammaproteobacteria bacterium
TCTGAAACATAAGCACTCCCCAAAGCTGATTCTCCCAGTTGCGAATACCCTTCTGGTGTTCTTCCCATTTCTGAGTGACCAAAGCCTCGTCAAGCCAACCCTGTTTCTTTAGCAAGTCTGAGGTCATTAAGTCGCTCGCCCAGTCCTTGAGCGGCCCGCGCAACCACGTCCCGAGCGGCACGGCGAATCCCATTTTGGGCCGGTCAATCATCGTCTGCGGCACGTAATCGTAGAGTACCTGCCTCAAGATCCACTTACCGGTGCCCTGCTTGAGCTTTAACTCCAGTGGGCATGAAGCAGCGAACTCGACCACCCGGTGATCAAGAAAAGGCGCCCGAACTTCAAGACCGGTCGACATACTCGCCCGATCTACTTTAGTGAGAATATCACCAGGTAGATAACCCAGCGTATCTCGCAACAGCATTTTCTCAATTTTCCCCAGATCCGATTCCTGAGCGTCGCGAAAGACGCCCTCTTCGCGTTTCGTCGTTGCGCCTCGTACGAGATCCTCTGAGTCCTGCCAAGATGAAACCAGAGCGAGATAAGCGTCCTCAAAAGTCTTCGCTTCCAGGAGCAGCGAGGCTTTATAGATCTTGTCGCCGATCATCGAATTCGAAAATACGCCACCCATTAAAGGCGATAATCGAGACCCGAGTCGGTTCCATGTCTCCGGCCGCAACGTGCGACACAACGCGCCCAGTTTCTCGCCGACAGAAGTCG
The DNA here is from genome assembly GCA_010025385.1 of Gammaproteobacteria bacterium. GTDB lineage: Bacteria > Pseudomonadota > Gammaproteobacteria > Arenicellales > UBA868 > UBA868. The sequence continues at coordinate 721 of RGTL01000490.1, forward strand.
GCAAGATAGATCGCAGGCGAAAAAGTCGTTGTCCCCACGCATGGCGGTTGTACCCGGCGAATAATTCATCGCCCCCATCACCCGACAACGCTACCTTTATGGAGCGTCGCGCCAGTCGGGAAACAAGGATCGTGGGTATTTGGGAAGAATCTGCAAAAGGCTCATCGTAAATTGACGGCAGTTCTGGGACAACCGAAAGCGCATCACGGCCGCTAACGAACATCTCGTGATGCGCCGTACCAAGGTGTTTGGCAACTGCTCGCGCGAAGCGAGTTTCGTCGTGATTCCGGTCATGAAAGCCGATTGAAAAAGTATCTATCGGCGTCAAACTTGCCTCCTGACTGAGGGCCGTAATCAAC
>RGTL01000050.1 GCA_010025385.1 Gammaproteobacteria bacterium
TCTCGACCCATGTCCTGTCGCGACACGCCGCTTGAGTCCGCCCGAATGAGCGTTTCCAGGAGATGGCGCTGGCGGCGGCTTCTTGGGGGTAACTCATCAAGCGCCCGGCGACCCGCAGCCAAAATGCGAACATGCTGCCGACGTACGGGCTCCATCGATCGATCCCGACGAAGCGCAACAGGCAGCGCGGCTTGCATAACGTCCCCAATCGGATGGTGGTAGTACCGTGCAGCCCACAGAAGCAACTCAAAAAGCTCCGGGGGAATAACCGGTTCAGGGTCCAGAACCTTTGAGATCTCGCGAAGTTTTGCCGGATGAAGGCTACTTCCTGAAGGGGTGCCGCAAACCACTCCGACTACCTTGCGTTTTTGCAAAGGAACAAAAACACGCGCACCGATTGGGGGCATGGAATCGGCATCGCCCAACCGGTAATCAAACAACCGACGCAGCCTTACAGGCAAAGCAACTTGGATGATTCTTTCGTTCAACTCAGAGGACCAGCGTTATCGGAACTCGCTAATTTATCGAAAGGACCTTCTGTCTCGTCGAAATAAAGCCACTTAAATGTTTGAGACGTAGAGAAGAATCGTGTTTGCGCACATCGCCTGTGGATAAGTTTGTGCACAACTCACTTATGTAGCCCGTTTTTAAACTAACCAAAAGCATGGCTTAAGATATGCCTAAAAATTAGGCATGCTTTTTTATTCAATTTTTCAATGTTTTAGAAAAATTCGGCCTAAAGTTTGCAAGAAAGAGTCAAATGCTTCTCAGCGGGCGCGCCCAACGAGTCGCTTGTGCAAAACACCTGTCGAGAACCTCGATTTTAAGAAAAACATTAACCTTTTTTGTTCAGTACCTTAGGCGTAAGTTCTGATCGAGGGTGACAAAATCAGGGTGCATATTCATCTTCATACACAACCCTGAGGCTTTTTGTTATTCCCCGTCGCCGAGGGATGAAGGGTAGCGCGCTGTAGTTACCCTGAGGCAGAGGTAGCTATTTCTATAGCACCGTACTCATAGCACCGTAATCGCGCGCGGCATTTTTCAATGGCGCGGTCTGCAGCCGCTGCTTCTAAACCGGGTCGGTGGCTCAGGCGCTGAAAATACGGCGGGAGAGGCTAACGCTGGATCTTACCCAGTCTACAGACGCACCTCACACCTCGATGGAGAGATAAGTCAATCCGGGCGCTGACGCGTCAGAATTTCACCAAAGCTCACGTACTCGCCTGCTCCCAGCCTTCCAATCGGGTTAATCCGATCCGCAAGAATCTTCATCCGCCCCTTGGCATCCTCTCCAATCACAGAATCATCCACGAATACGCCATGTACCTCGCCTAATATTAGGGATTGGGGCCCGTTGCCCAGATAGTGAATATCGTAGACCGAGCAGGCAAAAGCCACCTTGGCACAGGTTAGGCGAGGCAGTCGAGACCCATCGAAAGCGGTCGTCTCGAGGCCAAGGGTATCGACCTCCGATACCCCTGGTGCAAGATTTGCCGAGGAGGCGTTCATTTCGTCGATTTGCGCGAGACTTGAGATGTGAACAATAAAATCCTTGCGGTCCCGGATGTTGTCCCGAGTGTCCTTCACCGCGCCGTCCGGCTTTACACCCGCCGAGATCATAATCAGGGGCGGATCGCTGCAAACCGCATTGAAATAAGAATAAGGCGCCAGATTGAGGCTGCGATCTGGATTTTCCGAGAGGATCCACGCAATCGGACGCGGTATCACCGTTTGCGTCATGGTGATATAGATTTCCTGGGGCTTCATCTCCCCGAAGTTGATATACATGCCTGTCTCCGCCGTTCAAAACGACCCATAAAACCAGGGTCAGATGATTTTTCGTAGTTCATATTCGAGGATACCCTCAGCGCCCTCTTCCCGAAGTTGGGGAATCAGTGAGCGGACCTGTTCGCGATCGACGACCGTTTCCAGCGCCACCCACTCGGTATCAGCCAGATCGCTGACGGTGGGCGCATGAAGACTAGGAAGCAGGGCCATGATGGATGCCAGTTTGCCCTTGGGCGCATTCATCTTTAGAGCCACCTTATGATGGGCCGCAAGAGAGGCTTTCAGCAAAAGCGCGATGTCCTCGATCTTTCGTCTTTTCCACGGATCCGCCATCGCGGCCGCACTTGCAATCAGGCGCGTATGGGTGTGAAGCAGATCGCAAACAATTCGCAGTCCGTGCGCACGAATGGTGCTGCCGGTCTCGGTAATCTCCACCACCGCGTCGACCAATCCCTCGACCGCTTTAGCCTCTGTCGCGCCCCAGGAGAACTCGACCTCGCAATCGATGCCGCGTTCGCTCATGTAGGCCCGGGTGAAATTGACGAGCTCTGTCGCGACCCGCTTGCCGCGTAAATCCTCGATGCTGTGGATGTCGGAGTCCTGCGGCACCACCAGCACCCACCGACAGGGCTGGTCGGAGCTTTTGGAGTACACCAGATCGCAAACCTCTTCTACCTCAGCCCCGCTGTCCAGAATCCAGTCGAGTCCCGTCAAACCCACGTCCAGTACGCCTTTGGATATGTAGGTGGCCATCTCTTGCGAGCGGACCAGCGCGCACGAAATTTCAGGGTCGTCGATACTCGGGAAATAATTCCGCGAGCGCGGCTGGATCTGCCATCCTGCCTGGCGAAAAAGCGCGATCGTTGCCTCCTCGAGGCTCCCCTTGGGAACGCCGAGTTTCAATTTATTCATGAAAATTAGGGATTACGGCTGAAAAACAGCCCTAAATTATCGCATAGCCGGTCGTGAGACCGAAGTCGGCTCCGATCAGCCTTTGAGTTTGCGCACCAGCGGCAGAATTTGCTCCTCGATCACTCGAGCATCGACGGGGCCAATGTGTTTAAAGCGGATAGTCCCGTCAGCATCTATTACAAACGTCTCAGGCACCCCATAAACACCCCAATCAAGGCCCACCTGCCCTTGTGAATCCACCGCAACAACGTCATAGGGGTTTCCCAACTCCCGGAGCCAGGATCGGGCATCGCTCGGATCATCCTTGTAGTTCAGCCCAACCAGAGTCACCAGCTGCTTTGAAGCCAGATCGTTCAGTAGCCCATGCTCCGCCCGACAGGCCACGCACCACGAGGCAAACACGTTCAGAACCCAGACTCTGCCCACCAGCTCTTCGGTCCCAATTGAGCCATTCATCGAAAGCAATCGGGGAACGCTAAAGGCAGGGGCCGGCTTGTCGATCAGCGGCGAAGGCACCTCTCGCGGATCAAGCTTCAGACCGGCTGCCAAAAACCCGCCGATCACCGCAAAAATCAGTAGGGGCGCAAGGTACTTTAGGGATTTCACTGGCAAGGGTGCTCAGTTGGTTGGTTGGTTCAACTTCTCGCTAACAATGATCGAATTTGCTCCACGATTTGATCGTGAGCGAAATCCGTTTCACCTGTCGCCACAAACGCGATCCGGCCGCTCTTATCAACGACATAAGTGGTCGGCACAGCCCTTACCTTCCATGCCTTGGTTGCCACCATGTTGTCATCCAGCAGCACTTGGATCGCCAACGGACCACCGAGGCGCTTGCTCAAAAAATCCTCAATTTGGGCCTTATCTTCGCCCACATTGATTGCAACCACGTCAAAAGGCTCAGACTGCAGTCGATCCTTGAGTTCTTCGATGGAGGGCAACTCTTTTATGCAGGGCCGACACCAGGTGGCCCAGAAGTTGACCAGCACCACCTTGCCGGAAAAATCCTCAAGCGTTCTTTTCTCTCCCGCCAGGTTTGAAAGCGAGAATGTGACACTCTGTGTCCACGGGGCCTCGACGGGCGTCAGTAAGTCGTCGGAGGCATGTCCCGTCGCTAAGCCACCACCCATGGCAAACATGAACGACACGAAAGCGACGCTCGATGCACGGCGCAGATTCACCCATTCCCCTCAGTTAAGCGCAGCGGCGTTGGCCATCGGCACCAACTCGCCGGCAGGCACATACCCTGGGATCACTTTTCCATCCTGCAGGACAATAGTTGGGGTGCCCCGAACGCCTACCGCCCGGGCGGCGTCCATATGCTTTTCGATGTCGGTCTCGCAGGTACGCGGCTCTACGGCTTTACCCCGCTTGGCATCGGTCATCGCCTGCTGTGGGTCATCGGCGCACCAAACGGACACCAGGGTCGCGTGCGAACTCGACCCGATACCGGCCCTCGGGTAACCCAGGTAGCGAACTTTCACGCCCCCGGCGAGCACTTGAGATATCTCGTTGTGCAAACGCACACAATACCCGCATTCCGTATCGGTAAAGACGGTAATCATGCTCTTGGTCTCTTCCGGCGAAAACACCACCATCCCCGACTCATCAAGAGCATCAATAGCGGCTTTTCTTCCTGTTTTTCTCGCGTTTTCAGAAAGGTTTTCGCCCGCATCGAGATCAATGAGATCCCCGCTCAAAAGATACTTGCCATCAGAGAACAGATACACAACCTGATTGCCAAACACCACTTCATAAAGACCCATGACGGGCGTCTTGGTGACCGAATCGGGCAAGACATCAGGAATAAGGGTTGCCGCTTTGTCCAGAACCGCCTGAGGCACCGTCTGGGCAACAACGGGGCCGGAAAAAATCACAAAAAAGGCAAACGAGATAATGCGATTGAGCATGAGCGGCGTACCAGGGATTACTCTATTGTTAAAAGTAGTGTAATCGAAGGGCGTGTAACGGACGCATGGATACGCCCGGGCAAAGGGCGCGCCGGGCTAAGTTGCCTGCTCGAGCGGATTATCCAATCTACGGGTTTTTTCGTTAAGAAACCCATCTGCCGCCAAGAAAATCCGCTCCTTTCGGTCCGTTTTGAGACGATCAAGATTACGCGGCATCATTGCTGTGCGCTGATTTTTTGCCAGATAGTCCCGATGGTCGTGAACAAATCGCCAATAAAGCCCGTCTACCACATCGCACCATTCGCCCTTTCCGTAATCGCCCATTTTTAAAAGATAGCTCGAGCCACACAGGTAAGGTTTGGTCGCGAAGATGCCGCCGTCACTGAAAAGTGCCATGCCGTAGACATTAGGCCCCATTACCCAATGGGCGGAGTCAACGTACATCTCCATAAACCAGTCGTGCGCCCGTTTAGGGTGAATTCGACACAGGTTCATCAGATTCCCAACGACCATCAAACGCTCGATATGGTGCGCCCAGCCCAGTGAGCGGCTTTTCCGGATCACGTGATCCAGCGGAGCGATTCCGGTGGTTCCCTCGTACCAATCGGCAGTCAAATCCGAGCTGTGGCCAAAAAAATTAGCGCGCTCCTGTTCATGCCCATGCTGATGATAGATGCCGCGGATAAACTCTCGCCAGCCGATCACCTGACGAATAAATCCCTCGAGACTATTCATAGGAACCGGCGTTTTCTCGTGAAACGCCATCACGCGCTCAACAACAGCTTTTGGCGTGAGCAACCCGATGTTGATCAACGGAGACAACAGCGAGTGAAAGACGACATCCGAGCGTTCAGTCAGCGCATCCTCATAATCGCCAAACAGGAAAAGACGCTCCTCAACAAATAGATCCAGCCAGGCCGTTGCCTGCTGATGCGTGGTGGGATAAGCGAACGCCATCGCATCGCCCGGACAGTCCCCAAAACGCTGGGCGACCATGTGCATCACCCGCTGCGTCCCCTCGTCCGGCGGGACAAATCTCACCGGCGGCGGATCGATTGCCTTCGGCAGCGCACGCCGGTTATCCGCATCGAAACTCCACTGACCACCAAGGGGTGAACCGTCCTTCTCCAGCAGAAGGCCCAGTCGACGACGCTCCTGACGGTAGAAATTCGCCATACGAGGCTTGGAATCTCCTGCCGCATAGTCGGCAAACCGAGCTCGACTGCATAGAAAGAGTGGGCTGGACAACACCCTGATCGACAGCCCGGCGTCACCCGCGCTGCGGGCTACGTCTTCGGCACAAGCTCTGTCCTCGATTTCAAAAAAAACCAGCTCGGAACAGCCCGTCTGGGTTTTCGCATCCACCAGCTGCTCTTTGAGAGAAGGAGCAGCCGGGTCGTCAAGCGGGTAATAAGTGACCGTCACGCTGGAGGCGTGAAGCGCCTCCGCATAGGCCCGCAGCGTGCTCAGCATCAACACCAACTTGAGCTGATGATGCCGGTCGTTAAGAATGGTGTGTGAGTGCTCGGTCAGCAGAAAATGACAGTCTTGCCACTCGGACAGTTCTGACAAGGGCACGCTTTGCCCGGGAAGAATCAGGAAGAGCGCTTTTGCTGGGCTCTTTACCGAACCCACAATCAAGCACCGAGGCTCACGACCCGATTACTCCCAGCGCTGCGGCGTCAGGCGAAGGCTGGCCTCGTCATAGCCAAGCGCAATGATGCGATCCATCAGCTCCCGGTATTCGGGCTCCGGGATGGACGGCTCGCGAGCCATGAGCCAGACGAGATCGCGTTTCTCCCTCGCCACGATCACCCGACTGTAGCGCTCATCCAGATACACAATCTGATAATCCGCCTTAATCGGCCAGATAAACTGCATGCCCCACACGGCATTTGATCCATCGCGCTTCACGAAGCCTTTTGGTCGATAGGTCTTTAAAGGCCCGTCGAATCCGCCTTTGTAAAAGGTAAAGGTGGTCTGAATGGTGCCGTCTGGGTTCAAGTCGTATCGTTCGATCGCGTTGTAAGACTCTTTGTCGATAAAGGTTGGCGTAGAAGCAATCACGTACCACGGCCCCATGAATCGATTCAGATCCACATATTCCACAGGCTTTAGGGGCTCTAGTGCCATGGCGTTAAATGAGCACCCTCCGACAAAAACGATCCAGACTATCGAGCACGCTCGACACACATTCCATACGCGTTTCACAAAAACTCCTCACTTCCGATCAAAAAGATAATGGCTGACCTGCCACTCACGCCCCTCATCCATCCCAAACAACTCCGCGCAGGCCATAAAAAAGACCCGCCACCGGTTAATCCACATCCGCGCGTGCGCCGCGCCATAGGTCTCTGAAAAAATCTGTCGCACCGCTCCCTCACGGGCATCAAGGTTTTGCAGCCACGCCTCGGCCGTTTTCTGATATTCGACTCCACTCCAATCCCAACGCTCGGCCAGCCGCAACGCGTGCTGATACTGCAGCGGCAAATCGACGCTGGGCATCATTCCGCCGGAAAAAAAGTGTCGACTCATCCAGTCAGAATCATCACGATCTTCAAAAAAGTAGGGGGTCTGTTTATGGCAAAAAATATGCATAAAAAATCGGCCCTCCGGTTTGAGCCAGCTTGCCACCCGATCGAATATGGTTCGGTAGTTACGCAAATGCTCAAACATTTCCACAGAGACGACGCGATCAAACTGCCGATCCATAACGAGATGATTGATATCGGCCGTAATAATCTCGACGTTAGACAGGTGTCGCTCACGCGCCTGCGCCTCAATAAAAGCGCGTTGAGAAGACGAATTAGAAACTGCAGTTATTCGGGCATTGGGATAATGCGCGGCCATCCATAAGGTGAGCGATCCCCAGCCACAACCCAGCTCGAGAATTTCCAGGCCATCTTCGAGCGCCGCATGCTCACAGGACAACGACAAACCCCTTGCCTCCGCATCGCTCAGGGATTTCGCATCGCCCCAAAAGCCGCTGCTGTATTTAAGATGGGGGCCAAGCACCTCTGCAAAAAATGCGGCGGGCACCTCGTAGTGCTGCTCATTAGCCTTATCGACCAACGGCGCTACCGGTGCCGCATCCAGGGCTTGCAAAAAATGCGCCATGCTCTGGGGCCGCTCATCTTCGAAGGCCGCGAGCTCTTGCAGTCTTTCACGACACAGTCGCCGAATGCCGGCCCGGATGACGGAGTCCGGGATCCACCCTCTATCCAACGCCGCGTAGGCGATTCGGGAGAGTGTTCTCATGATTCCCGAGCCCTCTCACGCGGCTCTACTGACGATGCATCAACGACGGTATCTCCAGACGTGATCCGCTCTGCCCACAGGATCAGCGGCATGGCGATGGCCCAGGCCGCCACCACAACGGGCAGTTCGATCACCACGATGGCGTTTAGTTTCTCGCCCGCCAGGTAAGCCAGCGGACCGCCAACGGCGCCAAAAACGATCCCCAAACCGTACCTGCCCGTCAGCCACTTGAGGCTGTGTCGTAACGAGGCTGCTAAGTTGACCCACAGCGCAACCATCCAGACGGTGGTGGGAAATGCGGGGCCGGCCCACTCGGGGAATTGGATCGACCCTGACCAGACTAGAATCGAATCCATGAAAAACCCAATCAACCCCGTCACGATCAGCAGGGTCGTATCTTTTCTCGCTGGACGGTACCAGGCCATGAAGGCCATAACCCATAACCCCACGGTAACTGGGCCTAGCCACCCGTGACCGCGGGCCGCAGCCCATACCGCAATCAGCCAAGCCAATTGAAACAAAATGAAGTTAACGACCGTGGACCTTTGCATGAGTTCAGACCAGCGACAGCATTACCCGCGATACACGCTGCCACGCCAGAGTGGGCGTGAAAGCAGGATTTGAAAATCAGCCAAATACCGCTCGGCAAACCCAGCCTCGCAGTAAGCGAAGTAGTAGTTCCAGAGACGAACGAACCGCTCCGGATAACCGAGGTCAAGCACTTCTGACATCCGGTCATTAAACCGCCGCCGCCACAATCGCAGGGTACGGGCATAGTGCGGCGCAATATCTTCGAGATCGACGACCTTCAGATCGGTCCTGCGACGCACGGCGTCCGTCATCGCCCCAAGCGAGGGCACGCAACTTCCGGGAAAAATGTAGCGCTGAATGAAATCGCAGCCCTTTAAATATTGCGCATAGCGCTGATCCGGCATGGCAATAGCCTGAATCAAGGCCGCCCCTGCCGGCGTCAGAAAAGATTGAATCTTTTGAAAATAATCGCCGAGGAATTCATGTCCCACCGCCTCAATCATTTCAATCGACACGACTCGATCATAGGTCCCCTCGTGATCTCGGTAATCGCACAATATGATGTCGATGCGATCTAACAAGCCCGCCTCAGCGACCCGAGCCGTGGCGAAATCATATTGCTCCTGAGAAATCGTCAGTCCCGTCACACGACAGCCAAAATGGGTTGCGGCATGGATAGCAAATCCTCCCCAACCGCACCCGACCTCAAGCACATGATACGAAGGTCTTAAATCAAGCTTTCGGCAGATGCGATCGAGCTTGTTTATCCCGGCCGTATCTAAGGAGTCCTCCTCTGAGCTAAAGAACGCGCTTGAGTAGTTCATTCCTTGATCAAGGAATAATGCGAATAGATCGTTGCCCAGATCGTAGTGATCGGCGATGTTCTGCCGACTGCCGCTTCTTGAATTGCGCCTGCGGTCATGAAAGCGCGCCGCCGCTTTCGCTGCCAGGCGTGACCACCCTCGATCAATCGTATCCGTCAGCTGCGGGTTCAAGGCAAATAGTGCAAACACCGCCGTGAGGTCATCGCTCTCCCAGGCCCCATCCATCCAGCTTGTCGCCGCGCCAAGACTGCCGCGGGTCGCCAGATCGACGAAGAAAGCGGGGTTTTTTACCTCGATCCGGGCGGTGGGCTGCTGCCCCGACCCGATGCGAGTGCTCCCGCCTTGCTCATCCAAATGCAACGTGCCCACGAGCGTGCCCAGTTTCTTGAGCAACGCCTGACGGCACTGGCTCTGAAGCCACGACATACCGGCCGGCCGCACACCTGATGCCAAAGCAGAAGAGGAGTTATTCATGATGAGCAGGGTCGAGTTGCGTCCTGGGGTGCGGAACGAATGGAATACGCTTGAGCCATAGCCGAAGCGCTTGCCAGTAAATCCCGGTGATCACGCGTAGCGTCATCGCTGGAAATCTCAGCAGACACCTCGCGAGCGAGCGACTTGATATCGCGCGGGCGGTTAGTGTCATGGACGCCGAGAAGATCAGCTTGCCGTCTTCAAGGGAGCGCATCATGACTTTCAGGCCGTCTTCAGGGCGTGAAAAATACCAATGATAGGTCTGATTCATCTTCATGAACGGCGACACA
>RGTL01000491.1 GCA_010025385.1 Gammaproteobacteria bacterium
ACCAGAGGTAAGGCGCCGAGCACTGTCGACAGCACCGTCATGACGATGGGTCGAAGGCGCAGCACGGCGGCGCGCAAAACCGCCTCTCGGATGGCATACCCGGATTCGCGAAGCTGGTTGGCGAACTCGACAATTAATATGCCGTTTTTTGCCATCAGTCCAACAAGCAAAATGATGCCAATTTGACTGTACACATTAAGGGACAGATCCATCAGCGTCAGCGAATAGATCGCGCCGGCAATAGCAAGGGGCACCGAGAGAATAATGACGAACGGATGCACGAAGCTCTCAAATTGCGCGGCGAGCACAAGGAACACAATTAACAGCGCAAAGGCAAAGCTCATCATGGCACCTCCAGATGTGCTTTTGAAAACCTTGGACTGCCCCGAATAACTCAGCTTTACGCTCGTCGGAAGCGTTTCCGCCGCGCCTTCTTCCATATAACTGAGTGCGTCTCCAAGCGTATATTCGGGTGCGATGCCTGCCGAGATCGTGATCGATGGCAATCGGTCAAATCGCCGGAGTTCCGCTGCTGCGGCTGTCTCTTTCGCTGACACAAAAACGCTCAGCGGAACGAGCTTTCGGGTCCCGGTGTCGGCATCAACTGAACGCACGAAAATATTGGCCAAGCTGTCGAGATCCTTGCGATCCTGCGCTTTGGCCTGCACGATAACCGGATACTCGCGCCCACGATCCACATACGTGCTTACCTGTTTGGAAGCAAACATGGACTGCAGCGTGAAGGCTATTTCCTCAACACTCACGCCAAGATCGTCGGCGCGACGGCGATCAAGTTTCAGGTCGATCTGGGGCTGATTTTCCTCGTAGTCCATCTGCGGGTTGATGAGGTTTTCATTAGCCTCCGCATGCGCCAGCAGGTCGGCTGCCGCCTGCTTTACTTCACTGAAATCGGGGCCGCCTACGATAATTCGCAGTGGGGTTGAGTTTCCTCTTAACCCCAGGCCGGAAGGGCTCGCGACGCCTGCTCGCACACCGATCAGCCGTTGCGTTATCGGTCGGATTTTATTGACGATCTGGGCCTGTGTTTGTTCTCGCTCGTCCCAGTGCGCCAGGCGCAT
>RGTL01000492.1 GCA_010025385.1 Gammaproteobacteria bacterium
TGGTCGCCTTTGTCGTGGGTGGGGTTCTGGGGCTTTATCGAGCGAAGCGCTCTGACGGGCATTGGACAGGATCCATGGTGTGGGATCTGGTTTTTTATGTGGCGGTCGGCGCGGTTTTGGGTGGTCGGCTGGGATACGTTGTCTTTTACAACGCGACCTTCTACCTTGCCAATCCCGTCGAGATTTTCTCGGTTTGGACCGGCGGAATGTCCTTCCACGGGGGGTTGATCGGCGTGATCGTCGCGGTCGCGTTATTCGCGAAACGCGTGAACGTTTCGTTTTTTGCGGTGGCTGATGCCCCCTGGGCGGTCGTGTTTCCTGCGGGAGGGCCCTTGCCGCGGCATCCCTCGCAGCTCTATGAAGCCGCCCTGGAAGGAGTGGTTTTATTCCTCCTGGTTTGGTTTTACTCTGCCCGGCCGCGGGCGGCCGGAAGGGTCAGCGGTCTTTTTCTTCTGGGATACGCGTTAATGAGACTGCTTGTGGAGTTCTTCAGAGAACCCGATGCGCATTTGGGATTCATCTTCCTTGAAAGTGTGACGATGGGTCAGATCCTGAGTGTCCCGGTTGGACTGTTTGGCCTATGGCTGCTGTTGCGCCCTGAACCAAAAACGTCTACCGCCCGGTCTTAAGGCCGTCGAGAGCGTCCATGCGCTGGGTCATTCTGTCGGACACGCATGGCTTTGTAGATCCCTTTGTTCAGGAGTTAGCGCAAAATGCCGACGGGGTTATTCATTCGGGAGATATCGGCGGCGTTGACGTGCTTTCCTCCATCAAGCCAAAAAGAGGAAGATTGGTTGCCGTAGTCGGGAACAATGATTTTCCTCAGTCCTGGTCCTTTCCCCCGGCGCTTGGCTTTTCCGAACTGCAGGAAAGCGCCTTAATCCGTTTGCCCGGCGGTGACATAGCGGTGGAGCATGGTCATCGGATCTGGGATACGCGCCATTACCACTTAAGACTCCGGGCAAAACATCCAAAGGCTCGGGCAATTGTCTATGGACACACCCATATTCGATGTGCGGATCTTTCACGCGATCCCTGGGTTATGAATCCA
>RGTL01000493.1 GCA_010025385.1 Gammaproteobacteria bacterium
CTCCATCACCATAAGTCCCAAATAGATTGACAGTACTTGTTCCAGAGGTCGGCGCGAGTGTAAGGGTTCTCTCAACTGAGTATGCACCGTCGTTTACTTTTATTTGATAAATAAAGTAGTTAGTATCACTGGTGTTTCCACCATAAGTTAGTCTAATTGTCTGTTGATTGTTATAACATGAGTTCGCTGAGAGCAGTTGGCTGAAAGAATGAGAAGTAACATCACTTGTACAATCAACAAGAAGCGTTGATGTGTTTGTGAAACTGCCACTTGTGACAGGTGAAGTAGAAGCGTACCTAAAACGCATAACTACAGTTGTTCCCTGTGAGACAGTATCTTGAATTGTAAAGGTCTTTACTTCACCAGGTAAAAGCATCTGATAAAGGACAGCATTGCTGTTCGTTGCATCATAAAATGCTTCTTGCCATGTATTTCCTAAGTCAGTTGAGTACTGAACATGAAAATACCCTGTTGCCCAACCATTATTACCAAGTGTAATGGATGGTGTTGCACCACCAGAGACACAAGTTCCTATAGCAATTGATGCTGTACTAGCACCAACAGTAGGACAGTTAACAGTTTTTACTGCTGAGTAGTAAAGTTTTGAGTTACTAAAATCTCCACTCGTATAAGAAAATTTAAATTTGTACTGCACAGATCCTGCGTGGTTAACAGTGACAGTGTCTGTATATGACGTGCCTACAGCAAGATTAGTTTCAATCTGAGTCCAAGTACTTCCGCCATCTAATGTCCTAGTAAGATTCAGATAATACTGTGTACCAGCAGGCCTTGTCACAGTAAATGTTGCCGTTGCAAATCCTCCTGCTTCTATAGTATTTTGACACTCTCCAATAGTGACAAGATCACTGTACGTATCATCCGTAGAATCAGTAGTTGTTGCAGTTCCCCAGTCAGTAGTTGTAATGACAGGATCACAATTTGTTGTACGCTGTTCAACAGTTTTACTGTAATTTCCGAAAACAACCCAGTCAGTTGAAGCAAGTTCGCTTTCAGCGTATGCGACTTTGTATCTAATTTTCATTATGGAGCC
>RGTL01000494.1 GCA_010025385.1 Gammaproteobacteria bacterium
TCGTCTGGTGCCCTTGGCCCTGTGTAATTGTCCCCATCCTGGCAATCGCACTGCCCGTCGGGTGGATCCGAATCTCGCACGAATCGAACATACCAACACCGAGGATGTCACACATCTTCGTGGGACCTGCGCCGACTACCTCAGTGAAAGTTACTAGGCCGATCCCCATCAAGGTTGGACAAGTAGGGTCGTTCCGTTTCTGCTCTTGCTCGGCGCGCAATGCCTTATAATCCACCGCGTCGAGTACCTTCTCAAGCGCAGTATGATAGTCGCCTGAGTCATATTCGAAACCAAACGCACTGGTGTATGGGAACTGTTCCTTACGGATAAAGTTCTTTCTCCGAATCTCAGCCTTGTCCATATTTAATTTCTGAGCGAGGACATCGACCATGCGCTCGATCAAATACACAGCCTCGGTGACACGGAAAGAACACCGATAGGCAACACCTCCGGGCGCTTTATTCGTATAAACTCCTTTCACACTACAGTGCGCTGCCGGTATGTCATAGCTTCCAGAACAAATGTGGAATAAACCCGCCGGGAATTTTGTTGGATCTGCACAAGCGTCGAACGCCCCATGATCGGCAACCACATCAACTTTTAAACCGAGAATTTTACCATCCTCTGTCGCTGCTAAATGACCATCCATGTGATAGTCACGCGCGAACGCTGTTGTTGAGATATTTTCGACGCGGTCTTCTGACCACTTGACTGGACGACCCAACACGATTGAAGAAACAATCGCGCAGACATATCCCGGATAAACCCCAACCTTGTTTCCGAAACCACCACCAATATCTGGACTGATGATACGGACCTTGGACTCAGGGACACCGCTCAACATGGACACAACTGTCCGAACGACATGCGGAGCCTGCGATGTCATCCAGGTCGTTAATTCACCCTTGATTGGATCGAAACTCGCTACACATCCACAGGTCTCCAGTGGACACGGATGGACGCGGGGGTAATGCATGTGCTGCGACACGGTCACGGGAGCGTTAGCAAACGCTGCATCGGCGGCCGATTTGTCGCCTGCCTCCCAAGTAAA
>RGTL01000495.1 GCA_010025385.1 Gammaproteobacteria bacterium
AAGAATATCCCAGTTGCTGGACCGCTCAATGGGGCTAGTCCATGGCTTCTCTGAAATACTTCCTCAAACGTATTTCCCCATAGGGATGACCAGATTTGTTGCGTGGTTCGGGACCGATCATTCACCCCTCTGGCTTAGGTTCGCCAAATGCCGGTTTACCAAACTCTGCACCATCGGCGCGAAATGCCAGAAATCGGGTGTTTCCATCCCAGCGATCTTCCCTGCCTCGTCGAGATAGCGCACAGCGATGATTTCCTTCAGGTTCGGGTTTTTCTCGAATTCGGCCACTTCCTCGGGAGACATAGGGCCACCTTGCAGGGACAGGGAATGGATCGAGGCCTCAGATAGGCGTTTGAAATATTCAGGGCGGGTTGCACAGAGGTAACGCTTTGCCGCGACGTGATGGCGGCAGCAATCAGTCACGACGGACGGAAAGAACTGTTCCAGCACCTCGGCGCCTGCATCCTCATGGTGACGGTCCTCGGTATCGTCCATCGTGAAGGTGCCGAACTCGCTGGTGAAATGGCCTATGTCGTGCAGCAGCGCGCCGACGATGATCTCTTCGGGTTGGCCGTTGCGCTCGGCGATCGTGGCACCTTGCAGCATGTGTTCGCCCATCGTCACGGGCTCGCCCAGGTATTCCTCGCCGCCGCGCCGATCAAAGATCGAGCCGATGAAGGCAACGATGTTCTCTGCCGTCAGATTGTCAATATCCGATTTCATTCCGCTGCCTCCAAGACCGCCGCACGCATCATTGCATAATAGGACGAGCGCAGCCCGTCCTTGTCAGCGTAGCAGCCTTGCAGCCAGCGCGTCCCTTCGCCGGAATAGCCTTTGCGCGCATGGAGAACTCGAGTGTTGTCAACAACAAAGGCCTCACCGGGTTCCAATCGGAAAGTCAGTTCCATCGCCGTGTCGTCGATAATCTCACCCAGCCGACGATAGGCGGCGTAATAAGCCTCCATTTTGTCGAAGGGCACATCCGTCACGGCGGCGAAAGAGCGGTTGTTGAACCGGATTCCAATCAGTTCCCCATCCGGCGCCAGTTCG
>RGTL01000496.1 GCA_010025385.1 Gammaproteobacteria bacterium
GTTGAGGCGGGCGATCGAGTGCTGGTGCAGATCGAAAAGTCGCCTCAGACGCTTATTCTCTACCTTGCCACCTTGCGAGTAGGCGCCATCTTTGTCCCGCTGAATACCGCCTACACGCCAACCGAAGTAGCGTACTTTCTGGGCGACGCGAAACCGCGTCTGTTTATCGCCCGACCGGAAAGCGAGACGGGCCTGATCCCTGCGGCGCGGGATGCGAATACGCATCTGCTGACTTTTGATTCAAACGGAAGCGGATCGTTCGCCGATACGCTTGCTGGCGTCGAGCCGGTTCAGGAAATTGCCACGGTGTCGCCCGATGACGTAGCCACCATCATCTATACGTCCGGCACCACCGGGCGATCAAAAGGCGCCATGCTTAGCCACGACAACCTCGCCAGCAACGCGCTCACCCTGATTGACCTTTGGGGGTTTCGCGAGACCGATACCCTGCTGCACGCGCTACCGATCTATCACGTCCACGGTCTGTTCGTGGCCGTGCATTGCGCCATGCTCTGCGGTATCCCGATGCGCTTTCTGCCGAAGTTTGATGCCGATGAGGTGATGCGTCAGCTTCCGGACATTACCGTGATGATGGGTGTGCCGACCTTTTACACCCGGCTGCTGCAGACCCCCGGATTTGATCGCGATTGCTGCCGACACATGCGCCTGTTCATCAGCGGTTCAGCGCCGCTGCTCGAGCAGACCTGGGCGCATTTCCATGATCAAACGGGACACCAAATCCTCGAGCGCTACGGCATGTCCGAGGCTATCATGATCGCTTCAAATCCTTATGAGGGTGAGCGCGTTGCCGGCACCGTCGGATTTGCATTACCCGGGGTCACCATTCGAATCTGTGACAGCGACAACCAATCACTGCCCGCCGGCGAAACGGGCGTGCTGCAAATGCGCGGGCCCAATGTCTTCAAGGGCTACTGGCAGATGCCGGAAAAGACCGCGAGCGAATTCACCGATGACGGATTTTTCATCTCCGGCGATATGGCGAGGATGGATACGGAAGGTCGGGTCACCATTGTCGGTCGCGAGAAAGA
>RGTL01000497.1 GCA_010025385.1 Gammaproteobacteria bacterium
TCCGTTTTTATCTCTTATCGGGGCCGATAGCCTGCCTGTACGAAAACCTGATCCACGGCCCTTTGTCGAAGCCGTCACGCGTGCAGGCGGGCGCGTCGAACGCTCCTGTCTGATTGGTGACTCAATCACCGACCACACCACGGCCCGCGCGGCGGGCGTTCCCAGTGTTTTGGTGGATTTTGGTCTGGCTGATCAGGATATGGCTGCGCTTGAACCGGATGCGCTGATCACATCCTTTGAAGATCTTCCAAAAGCTTTGGCAAACTTAGGTCTTTGACTTGCGGCAAAGCGTCTTGGCGATTGAGGGGTTATTCTATCGCGCCAACAAGCAAATCCAAAAGCACAGACGCTTTTGTGTCCGTCAGCCCATTCACCGCCTCCAAGATTGATTGCGCCCGTTTCGTCCCCAAAGCGGGGTCCGCGAGGCTGTGATATTTATCCATGAGCTCCTGAGCGCTTGGCGGGTGGGTTGCATCCCATCTCGGTTCCATCCATTCTCCGACAAAAACCTGATCATCATTGAGCGTTATGGTCACTTTGGCCAATCGTCTGGCTGGGAATTCTCTGTTTGCGGCGTCATTTTCCCGCATTGTCAGACAGTGCGAAAGGCGCAGTATCGCTGGATCGTTTAATCCGTCATCAGAGACATCTGCCGCCCTGACATCTCCTCTCGCCAAGGCCACTGCGACAGGAAAAGATGTGGAATATTGTGCTTCTTCGGTGGTTCTGGGAGAGTTGGTGGCAAGCCTGACGGCTTCATGAAAGGTGTCTACTTCGATCTTTTGGACCTCATGTGCGCTAAAACCATGCTGCTGCATCAAGCTGCGGGCGCCCTCAATCGGGGCCTGCGCCCAGCGGCAAACGGGGTAGGGTTTGTAATATTGCTCGCCCATGTACCACCGCTCACCAAGATCTGCCCAATAACTGTCGGCTTCTTCGATGGTGATGGCGGGAGCGCCTGTAAATCCCTTTCTCGCGAGCTTGGCGGCAGCGACCCCTGTCATGGCGCCCCAGCCCGACCCGTCTTTGAGCATAGTGGGATGATCAAT
>RGTL01000498.1 GCA_010025385.1 Gammaproteobacteria bacterium
AGTGTCCTACTTTCGCACGGTATACCTCGCACTATCATCGGCGCTGAGGCGTTTCACGGTCCTGTTCGGAATGGGAAGGAGTGGGACCACCTCGCTATTGCTACCAGGCAAAGCTTAAATCGTTTGCCTTTAACACATGGAAGAAGTATTGGATTATCAGATTGCCACCTGATTAAGTTTTCTTTCGCACAAGCAACCTAACACCCTGTGAATACACAAGGCTATAGGATCAAGCCGCACGGGCAATTAGTATCGGTTAGCTCAACGCATTACTACGCTTGCACACCCGACCTATCAACGTTGTAGTCTGCAACGACCCTTTAGGGAGGTTAAACCTCCGGGAAGTCTCATCTTGAGGCGAGTTTCGCGCTTAGATGCTTTCAGCGCTTATCTCTTCCGTAGTTAGCTACCCGGCAATGCGACTGGCGTCACAACCGGTACACCAGAGCTACGTCCACTCCGGTCCTCTCGTACTAGGAGCAGGCCCTCTCAAACTTCCAGCGCCCACGGTAGATAGGGACCAAACTGTCTCACGACGTTCTAAACCCAGCTCGCGTACCACTTTAAATGGCGAACAGCCATACCCTTGGGACCGGCTACAGCCCGTCAGTCTCGCAGTCAAGCTCGCTTATGCCAATGCACTATCAGTACGATGTCCGACCGTACCTAGCGAACCTTCGAACTCCTCCGTTACTCTTTAGGAGGAGACCGCCCCAGTCAAACTGCCTACCATGCACGGTCCCCGATCCCGATAAGGGACCTGGGTTAGAACCGCAATACAATCAGGCTGGTATTTCAACGTCGGCTCCAAGCAAACTAGCGCCTGCTCTTCATAGCCTCCCAGCTATCCTACACAAATTCCATCACAGTCCAATGCAAAGCTACAGTAAAGGTGCACGGGGTCTTTCCGTCTAGCCGCGGGTAGATTGCATCATCACAACCATGTCAACTTCGCTGAGTCTCAGGAGGAGACAGTGTGGCCATCGTTACGCCATTCGTGCAGGTCGGAACTTACCCGACAAGGAATTTCGCTACCTTAGGACC
>RGTL01000499.1 GCA_010025385.1 Gammaproteobacteria bacterium
AAACAGACGGAGTACACACGCGATGGGGAGAGTGTTCTCAGGAGCGGTCTTGGCATTTTTGGCGCCGCTCGCTGCGGCCCAGAACCAGGTCAATATGTCACCCGGGGTGACAGAGATCGGCGCAGATATTTTTGAGCTCCACATGCTGATCATGTGGATCTGCGTGGTGATTGGCGTCGCGGTGTTCGCCGTGATGTTCTACTCCATCTATGCACACCGTAAATCCAAGGGGCATCAGGCCTCTCAGTTCCACGAGAGCACAAAGGTTGAGGTGGCGTGGACAGTTGTGCCCTTCCTTATCCTGATCGCCATGGCGGTACCGGCGACATCAACGCTGCTCGAGGTCTACGACAACGACGAAGCTGAGCTGGATATTCTGATTACCGGTTACCAGTGGAAGTGGAGGTACGAATACCTCGAAGAATCCGGCGAGCCGGTGGCGTTCTTTTCTAATCTGGCGACTTCCCAGGAAGAGATCTACAACACCGACAAAAAGGGGGATAACTACCTGCTGGAAGTCGACGAGCCGCTGGTGATCCCGACCAATACCAAAGTACGGTTTCTGATCACTGCCAATGATGTCATTCACTCCTGGTGGGTGCCGGAAATCGCGGTGAAGCGAGATGCGATCCCGGGCTTTATTAACGAAGCCTGGACACGGGTACCGGAAGAGGGCATCTATCGCGGCCAGTGCACTGAGTTATGCGGCGCCTACCACGGCTTTATGCCCGTCGAAGTGCATGCCGTATCGAGAGACGAATTTGACGCCTGGATGGCCGCCAAGCGCGGTGCGGCCGCAGCGCAGACCCAGCTGGCCATGCAAACCCTGTCGGTGGACGACCTGATGGACCAGGGTAAGGCGGTCTACGACAGCGCCTGTCTGGCCTGTCATGGGGCGCAGGGGCAAGGCGGTATCGGTAACGCTATTGCGGGCAGTGCCGTCGTGCTGGGCGACCTCTCCAACCATATGGCAGTGGTCGCCAAAGGTGTTTCGGGGACAGCAATGCAGGCCTTCGGTAG
>RGTL01000500.1 GCA_010025385.1 Gammaproteobacteria bacterium
TACCTTTGTTAGCGCAGACGAGAGATGGTCTGTGGCGTTGTACGGTAAAAACCTATCTGATGAGGTGTACTTTAACTTTGGCTTCGACAACACCTCGATAGGATCAAAGACCATGTGGTTATCTCCACCCAGGACCTGGGGTGTTCGCGCGACTTACGAATTTTAAAGTTTGTTGCTTGGGGCTCGTGGCTTTTACCGGGGATATCACCCCGGTTTTTTTTACCTGCTCACGAGGCGCTTGCCCGGTATGCTCGAGAGCGTAGAGGTGGAGTCGGTCTTGTGGGGCGAGTCATTGGTTGGACGGCGCCCGCGTCTGGCTAGATAGAGCAGCGTCTTATTGTTGAGTCCTAGCCGAAGCGAAAACCCTCCCAGTCATTGGCTTTCACGCGCTCCAGTATCCGCCGGTATCCCCTTACCCCTCCTGAGTAGGGCATAAAGACGCGAGGTTTGCCCGCTACTTCTGCTCCCACGTAGTACGAGCTGGCGAGGGGGTACAGCGTCTCTTTTGATCGCTCGTTAACGTGCGCCACCCAGTCCTTTTCAAACTGGGGCAGTGCCTCAATCTCTGTAATTTGCCTCTCTTTCATGGAAACAAGCAATTCGCAGATAAAGTCCACGTGCTCCTCGCTTGAAAGCAGTACGTTGCTGAGGAGCGAAGGACTACCCGGGCCGGCGATGATAAAAAAGTTAGGAAACTCAGAGGTGCTCAAGCCTAGATAGTTGACGGGGCCATCGCACCATTTTTCCTGCAACGAAATGCCATTGCGACCCCGAATGTCCGGCGTAAAAAGCGAGCCGGTAAACGCATCGAAACCGGTAGCGTAGATAAGAATATCGACGGGGTACTCGTTCCGCGATGTTTTAACGCCCGTCGCCACCAGTTCTTCAATGGGATCTGCTTTGATGTCAACGAGCTCGACGTTGTCGCGATTAAAAGATTCATAGTACAGGTGATCTACCGCGGGTCGCATGGCGCCAAAAGGAAAGCCTTTTGGCGTCAGTTTTTTCGCAATTTCTGGG
>RGTL01000006.1 GCA_010025385.1 Gammaproteobacteria bacterium
TTGCCTTCGCAAGATCCCGCCGTCTTTCTTCGTCTAAGGCGTTGAAGTAAGAAAAGTCCGGATTCGGCGTTATGTCCGTGGCAACAAAAACCGCTTTGCCAAGGATTCCTTGAATTTGGTCAACCGCGGCCGAGAAAAAGGCGTCTGGATAAGTGACGATGCCATAGTCGCGAGTTCCAACGTGGCATCGGAGCGCCTCCAGATAATCAGGACAGAAAACCAATTTGGTCGGGTTAAAAAATGTGAATTCTCTCTTAGCCATACGTTAATCATAGTCGTATGCAAACTTGTTGGGTATTTCTAATCTGCAAGATCACTGTAACAGTAATGTCATGGTGACCTGATTTACTCCATGCTGCTTCAAGCAACAGTTGTGATTCCAAAAATTTCAGAATGGATATCAAACTAGAGCGGGTGGTCAAGTCTTTCGGCAGCGCGATGGCTGTAGATCATGTTGATCTGCACATCAAAGCTGGCGAATTTCTGACCCTAGTGGGACCCAGTGGGTGCGGCAAGTCGACCCTTCTGCGGATTATTGCAGGCCTCGAGTCACAGACTTCCGGAAGTGTGTCGATCGGTGGGGACACTGTGGATGCCGTTCGCCCGAGTGAGCGAAATCTTGCCATGGTGTTTCAGTCGTATGCGCTCTATCCGCATCTAAGCGTTCGGGAAAATATGATGGTTCCTTTACGTCTTCGTGATCTGTCTGCTGCCGAACGCATGCCGCTTTTGGGAAACCTGCTTCCGTCGCGCGCTACTAAGATGCACGCTATCCGCTCGAAAATAGACCATGCAGCAGAAACGCTGCAGATCAGCCATTTGCTTGAGCGAAAACCCGGTGAGTTATCGGGGGGACAGCGCCAGAGGGTGGCGGTTGGCAGAGCAATGGTGCGCCAGCCCACCGCTTTCTTGATGGATGAGCCACTGTCCAATTTGGATGCTGCACTTCGGGTTCACATGCGCGCGGAGATCAGTGGACTGCATCGTTCCCTCAAGACCACGTTCATTTACGTCACACACGATCAGGCCGAGGCATTGACCATGTCCTCGCGGATGGCCGTCATGATGGACGGTCAGATTCTCCAGGTCGATACGCCCGAGAGAATCTATCGAAACCCCGCAGATCTTCGGGTTGCGCAGTTCGTCGGCAGTCCGCGCATGAACATTTTCCCCGGCGAGGTTGATAGCCTTGGTCGCATCCAGACTCTCGAGTTCAGCCTAGATCACGTGCCTAGTGAGCCAGTCCAGGGCAATGTCAGTGTTGGATTTCGGCCGGAGCACCTGCGGATTGTCAATGGCAGCGGCGGCCACGACTTCACGCTCAAAGTCACTCACAAGGAAAACCTCGGCGCTGACTACTTCATCCATGGGGCCGTCGCCGACGGCAACCATCAAGTTATTGTTCGGGCGACACCGGAAGAGGTTACGGGGGTGAGTATTGGTGATGAACTCGGCGTCGGTTGCTATAAATCATCCAGTCTGGTGTTTGGAGACAGTAACAAGCGAATTGATCTACGGCCCGGTTTGACTCAGTGACGATCCTCCGTCACACACGCCTTGCCGGATATGGTTTCGTGCTTCCGGCGCTAGTTCTCATGTTCGTGATTCTGCTGGTGCCGGTGCTGGTAGCCGCCGTGTTGTCCTTTACGGACTATAGTTTGGGCAATTCCACCGCCGACTGGCTCGCCTGGAAGAACTACGAAAAGATATTTACCCGTTCTTCCTATCAAAAAATGCTCTGGGCATCAGCTCTTTACGTCCTGATTGTGGTTCCAGTCTCCATTGCTTTTGGACTCGCGGCAGCATTGGCGATTCATTCGCTGCGCTTCGGGGGCAATCTCTACAAAACCATTTATTTTTTGCCCGTTATGGCCGCACTGCTGGCGATGGCTATTGTCTGGGAAACTGCTCTGCATCCCACCATCGGAATCGTAAACCGTTCGCTTGAGGCCGGATGCGGGGGCTGGGTCGAAACGTTTTTCAGTTGGGGGTGGATTCCCGGGGTAGACCCAGAGAGCAGTTGGTATGCAAGCAGTTGCCAGGAAGGCTTTCCTCTCTGGTTGGGAGAAAAACGCTATGCGCTTGCGACCATCTGCTTCATCGGTATCTGGCAGGCTTTTGGTTTCAACATGGTGCTGTACCTTGCGGGCCTGACTGGCATACCTCGTGAACTTATTCACGCGGCGGCCATGGATGGCGCCCGGTCTAGTTGGCAACGTTTTCGTCTCGTGACATGGCCCATGCT
Organism: Gammaproteobacteria bacterium; assembly: GCA_010025385.1. Lineage (GTDB taxonomy): Bacteria > Pseudomonadota > Gammaproteobacteria > Arenicellales > UBA868 > UBA868. The sequence goes on from RGTL01000006.1 coordinate 2,246, forward strand.
CGGCCCGACGACAGTGTTCGTTGTGACGATTACGGCGATCCGGTCGTTCCAGGTGTTCGATACGGTGGAAGCGCTTACTGAGGGGGGTCCTTCTAAAACAACCTACGTGATGATGTACGCCATTTATGAAAAAGCAGTGGAACAAAACCTGATGGGAATGGGCTCAGCGATTACGATTGTCTTCCTTATGCTGGTCATGGTTATGACCGCACTACAGCGTTATATGGTTGAGCGACGGGTGCATTATTCGTGAACACAGGCACTTATTCCACAACGGGAGAGCTGGCAAAGCACGCGACACTGATCCTGGGCGCGCTGATCGTAATACTGCCGTTTTACGTTATGGTCAGTTTTTCCCTAAAGTCACCTCAGGAGATCGGGACACACGCTGGTGGATTTTTCGGCAGCCAGCAGGCTTTTCTAGACCAATACTGCGTAAAACTGGGTAATCCGGAAGCGGATTGCTGGCGCAATCCTGCGGCTTACAATTACGGCAACGCCTTCAAGAAAGCGCCCCTGCTGCGTTATCTCCTGAACGGTGTAATCGTGACCGTATCCATCTTTGTTATTCAGGTGCTGATCGCACTTCCCTGTGCCTACGCCCTTGCCAAACTGCGCTTCTGGGGTCGGGAACTGGTTTTCGGTCTGGTGTTGTTCTGTCTTCTGATACCCGTCCATGCCATCGCGTTGCCCCTCTACATTATGTTGGCGAATGTCGGGCTTACGAATACTTATGCTGCGCTGGTAATTCCCTGGACCATTTCTGTTTTTGGAATATTTTTAATGCGCCAATTTTTTAAAACGGTGCCGGATGACCTTATTGACGCAGCGCGGATGGACGGTATGAGCGAGTTTGGCATCGTCTGGAAAGTGATGTTGCCCTGCGCTATCCCGGCGCTGATGGCGTTCGCTATTTTCTCCGTAGTGGCGCACTGGAATGATTATTTCTGGCCCCGGGTCGTTTTGACCGGGAGTCGTGACTTGTATACCCCGCCCCTTGGTCTTCGGGAGTTTCAGGGCGGGCTGGACGGAGCAGACACCGGACCGTTGATGGCGAGTGCGACCGTTATAGTGATTCCCCTGTTGGTCGCATTCCTATTGGCGCAGCGAAAGTTCATCGAGGGAATCACTCTGTCGGGAATGAAATAAAGATGACTTCCACTTTGCCGGACATCGAGCTTTGCCTTCTGTGCGAAAGCGCACGGGGCGAGGATGTCAGGGGCCGGAATAGCCTCCGGCCCCTGACCTGACAACAACCTGAACCACTAAGGAGCATGTGCTATGCAATTACTTAGAAAAGCTGCCGTCGCTACATTATTTAGCACGGTTGCGTGGGCGATACCAGCCCAAGCTGTTGAGATCGAGGTGGCCTATCCGTATTCCCATCTTTTTGATGTTACTTTCGAGCGCACCATGGAGGAGTTCAAAAAAGCACATCCGGATATCGACGTCAAGTTTCGTGCAACCTACGAGAGTTACGAAGATGGCACTAACTCCATCCTGCGCGAATCTGTCGCCGGAACCTTGCCCGACATCACCATGCAGGGCCTGAACCGTCAGGCAATCCTCGTAGAGAAAGGCATCGCCCGTTCGCTGGAGCCATTCATTTCGAAAGAAGCGGATTTTGAGAAAGACGGTTATCACAAAGCGATGCTGGACCTAGGGACCTTTGATGGCGAAGTCTACGGTCTACCGTTTTCGATATCCCTCCCCGTCGGCTACTACAACATGGACCTCATGGAAAAGGCCGGCATCAGTGCCGATCAGCTTCCCACCACGTGGGAGGAGGTGATCGAGGCGTGCGGCAAACTCTCGGCTGCGGGCGTAGAACTGCCGATGCTTTGGGGCTGGAACATCACTGGCAACTGGTTCCTGCAGGCACTGCTTTGGTCTCAGGACGTGCCGATCATTAAGGATGGCAAGGTCAACTTCGATAAAGAAGCGGGTCTTGTGGCGCTGAATACCATGAAGGATCTCTTTCGCGGCTGCGACATGCCGAACCTGGACGTGAAAGGTATGCTGGATGCGGCCTACGCCGGTCAATCTGCCATGTTCTTCTGGTCGACCTCGGCCGTTGGTGCCGTCGAGCGCAACAAGGGTGACTGGGAGTTGGTCACCAATGAATTTCCCGGCATCGGCACTTCACCCAAGGGTCTGCCTGCAGGTGGTAATGCCGCGATGTTGGTTTCTGCGTCGGAAGATCCAGAGCGACTGGAAGCTGCTTGGAAGTTCCTGAAGTTCATTACTTCGGGTGAAGGTGCGGCGATGGTGGCGCGCACCACCGGCTACATGCCCCCAAACAAAGCCGCTAACGAAATCATTCTGGCAGATTTCTACGAGAAGAGCCCGGCCAAGGCAACCGCTGTGCGTCAGCTTCCGCTGCTTCGCGAGTGGATGGCTTACCCGGGTGACAAAGGCTTGGCCGTAGCTTACCCGGGTGACAAAGGCTTGGCCGTAACCCAGCTGATCTACGACGCGATTGAAGGCATCGTGGTCGGTGACTACGACGATATGCAGGAGTTACAGAAAGAGTTGTCGGAAGAGGCGAGCGACCTCTTGCCGAATTAATTCATCAGGGAAGTGGGGGGGTGGGCGATTTGCCCACCCCCGTTGTTGAAACACTAGCCTTAACCGCAAACTCCCTTCGCTTCGTATGCTCAGGAAACCGGGATTCACACCGTGAAAATCATTCACTTCACCGACACCCACTTTATTCCTCAAGGCGAAACCCTTTACGGCCGTGATCCGGCGGTTGCGCTTGAGCGGTGTATTGAAGATATCAATCGGCATCATGCCGATGCGGCACGGTGCGTCATTACCGGTGATCTGACGCATTGGGGCGAGACCGAGGCATTTGACCATTTAAAGCGCCATCTCGATCAACTGAAGGTTCCCCTTCGGCTTCTGGTCGGCAACCACGATGACCGGCATGTGTTCCGGCAGTGGTTCCCGGATCACCCTTTTGATGAAAACGGGTTTATTCAGTCTGTTGAGGATCTGCCCGCAGGGCGCTTTATCTATCTTGATACCAACGAGCCCGGACACCACGAGGGCTGGTACTGTGAGGCCCGGCTTAAATGGCTTGAGCAGCAGCTGGCAGCCGCCGCCGATAAAGAGATCTATCTGTTCATGCACCATCCGCCTTTTGATATCGGCATCCCCGCGCTGGATCGGATTTCGCTCGTACAAAAAGATGCCTTCTCGCAAATCGTTAGACCTTACCGTCACCAGATCCGCCATCTTTTTTTCGGCCACATCCACCGACCCTTATCAGGCAGTTGGCTGGGTATCCCGATGTCCAGTCTGCGGGCGATGAACCACCAGGTGCAGTTGGATATGACGGACAGCTCCCTTAAGGGTAACTTTGAACCGCCGGCGTACGGAGTGGTGCTGTTCCGCGATGACACGATCATCGTGCACACCCATGATTTTATGGACACCTCTCCTGCATTCGATATGGCCCGCTCACCGATCGACGACTGGGCCGTGAGAAAGCCCCATCCTTAAGATGGCCGTGACACCGGTTCCAAGAACGTCCGACTGTCAGGATGACGGGGGGTTTGTGGAGGGCTAATTAAAGTTTGTTAACAGGTAAACAATATGTCTTTTATCTCCGAAGAACAAAGAATTCACTGGATGACCAAAGGGTGGGTGATTTTGAGCCAGACACTCGATGCTTCTGTGCGGGCATTGGTTCCTAGTTGGGTTGATGATTTAGTCAAGCCTGATCCGGATAAGCCCCGACGTCTTCATTACTATGAAGAAGTTGATGGCCGCGTCCAGATCTGTCGTACAGAACGGTTTATGGAGGATCACCCGGATCTACGAAAACTGATTACGCAGGGAGCAGTGATAAATTCGGTTGCGGAATTGCTGGGTACATCAGTGCACCTCTACAAGGAAAAAGTGAACTATAAATTGCCGGGTGGAGCGGGCTTTCGGCCTCATCAGGATGCCACGGCCTATGACCAACTCTCGCACCACATTACCTGCCTTATCGCAGTAGACCCTATGACTTCTTCCAACGGATGTCTCGAATTGAGTGACTACTCCAGTCGCAACTTGCTAGAAACAGATGGAGATGGATGTTTATCCGATAAGGTCGCCACCAGTCTGATTTGGAAGAAAGCTGAGCTCAGGACAGGCGATATCCTATGCTTCTCTTCGTTCACACCACACAAAAGTGCAGCAAATCTTTCCGGTGAATCACGGCGGGCAATTTATCTTACTTACAATGCAGCGGCAGAAGGTGACCTAAGAGAGTCTTATTACGAAAAGCGCGCGAGTCAAATGGCTGAACAAGAAAGTGAGTCCTATGCGCGTATCAGCAACATCGGCCACTTCGAGGGAAGGTCGGCAAAAACCTAGAAACTGGATAACCCATGGCAATGACTACTCCGATATGGCGCTCCGATGCTGAGCAGTTCACAAATGATCTGTTCGCATGGATCTCTGATCAAGGAGCGACTCGATATGATGAGTCTGTGACTCAGCTAGAACATGCGCTACAGTCGGCCGCGTTGGCAGTGAGCGAAAGGCGTGCCGACAGTGAAGTCGCAGCAGCTTTACTGCATGATGTTGGTCATCTACTGATGGATGAACACCAAGATCGCGATGATTTTCTGGGCGAGGATTTAAAGCATGAAATCGTCGGGGCGAATTGGTTGAGCTCATTTTTTCCCGAGTCGATTACCCAGCCGATTCGCCTTCATGTACCAGCCAAACGTTACCTTTGCTCTTTAGATAAAGAATACTGGTCGTCGCTTTCGAATGCCTCAAAAAAGAGTCTCGAGCGACAAGGCGGGCCGATGGAAAAATCTGAGATCATTGAATTCGAGCAACAGACGGGCTACGAGGATGCAGTGCGAATACGCCGGTATGATGACCGCGCCAAAGTTGCCGACCGAGAAGTGCCGTCTTTATCGGAATACTCCGACCTTATTAGAAACTTGCTGCGCAATCCGGATTAAGTGCTTGGATCGACGACGTTCCCGCGAGCGACGTAGCATATGAAAAAATCGAAGTTGGATCAGATGAGAGATAACCTCATCAGTTCCAGAAGTTTCGTGTAACTAAGGATGGCCTGTTAGCTAAAGGTGGAAATACGGAGCTCTTCAGTGTTGATGTCCTTCAAGCCGATAATTGACGATAGGCACAGCCAGACGACTCCAAATTTCTTAAACAACTTCGCTAGCGGTAGAATTATCATCAGTCTCACCAGATACCCATTCGGTTTCATTTCATAACTGGGTATCAAATTGGGTATCTAGCGCGATTGCAAAAGTAGCAATCGAGATTAATCAATTAGTTAGAGCAATCATGCTTTTGATGATCGACAACTACGATTCGTTCACCTACAACCTTGTGCAGTACTTTGGCGAGCTGGGCGAGCGGGTGGCCGTGTACCGCAACGATCAGCTGACCCTTAACGATATCGACGCGCTGGCGCCTTCGCACATCGTCATCTCGCCCGGGCCGTGTACGCCCAACGAAGCCGGCATCTCGCTGGAGCTCGTGCGTGAGTACGGCAGCAAGATCCCCATCCTTGGGGTTTGTCTCGGGCACCAGAGCATTGCCCAGGCTTACGGCGGCATCATCGTGCGCGCGCCTCAATTGATGCATGGCAAGACATCGATGATCGAGCATGACGGCCAGAGCATTTTCAATGATTTGCCCGCGCCTTTTCAGGCCACACGCTATCACTCGCTCGTGGTCGAGGAATCCTCACTGCCGGATTGTTTTGAGGTGACGGCGCGCGCGGATGATGGGCAGATCATGGCGATCGCGCATCGTGAGGATCCGGTCGTCGGCGTGCAGTTTCATCCTGAATCCATCCTGACGCAGTATGGCCATAAGCTTCTGGATAATTTTCTAAAACAATCCACGCATTAACGTGGGAGTCGAGATCGGTCAGGTCGCCTTTGTTGCGGTGATATTGGGCTTGTGGTGGACGATGCGTTCGCTAACAATCCCGATGTGGCTCCAGTACGCGCGAGGATATCTTGTTGGGGCAGTCGGCGCGTTCTGGACGATCGATCGGATAGCAGCGTTGATGGTGTCTTGAAAAGCGACTTAATTTTGAACTTTTGAACAGAAAAGCCGACATCCTGGAGAAAATTCTTGTCCGCAAGCGAGAAGAGCTTGCCGCCCGCCAGGGCGCAGCCGCTATGGGCGATCTTTATGCGCGCGCGGCTGAGCAAAGTCCGCCCCGTGGCTTTGTTGATGCCCTGAAAAAAAGCATCGCATTTGGTCGCGCTGGTGTCATTGCGGAGATAAAAAAGGCTTCACCGAGCAAGGGTTTGATTCGTCCCGATTTTGACCCCGTCGACATTGCACGGAGTTACGAGGCGGGCGGGGCATCGTGTCTTTCGGTGCTGACCGATCATGATTTTTTTCAGGGGCACGAAGACGATTTAATGGCCGCCCGCGCGGCTTGCGCGCTGCCGGTGATCCGTAAAGATTTCATGATCGATCCCTGGCAGGTGGTTGAGGCTCGCGCCATCGGCGCCGACTGCATCCTGTTGATCGTCGCCGCGCTGGATTCGATCCAGATGGCAGAGCTTGCCTCGGCAGCAGCGGATCTCGCGATGGATGTATTGATTGAGGTGCATGATCGCGCCGAGCTCGATACGGCGTTGGAGCTTAAGCCCGCGATGATTGGCATCAATAACCGTGATCTTCGAACCTTTAATACCTCGCTGGAGACCACGTTGACGCTATCGACCGCGGTGCCTAGGGGTACGCTGCTGGTGACCGAGAGCGGTATTCATACCCGCGAGGACGTCGCGCGAATGCGAGCCGCAGACATCAACGCCTTTTTGGTGGGAGAGGCCTTTATGCGCCAGACCGATCCGGGCGCTCATCTGGCGACGCTGTTCGCCTGAAACCTTAAGGACTGACCATGCAGGCGACGCTTCGTTTGAAAGACGACGACTCGATTGAGGGCCGCACGCAAAGCGGGCATTCGGTCGTCATGGATCGCTCGCCTGATGTGGGAGGGCAGAACCTGGGCGCACGACCCATGGAAATGATGTTGCTCAGTCTTGGCGGCTGCACGATGATCGATGTGATCCTGATTCTGAGAAAATCTCGCCAGGTGTTCTCAGACATTCGCATTGAGATCGACGCCGAGCGAGCAGAGGATATTCCACAGGTCTTCACCAAGATTCATCTGCATTTTGTGGTCACGGCTGCCGATATCGACCCCAAACGCGTGGAGCGCGCGATCAATTTATCGGCCGAAAAATACTGCTCTGCCTCACGAATGCTGGAGTCGGTTGCAGAAATTACCCACGATTTTGAAATTCTGACAGGGTAGACTTCTTAGTTCCCTTTAGCGAAGCGCGGCCTACGCCGCGCGAGCGATGCCACCATGAAAGCGATCACCGAGTGGTTCAAGTTTCAGTTCAATAATCCCCAAGTCGTCTATCTGACGGTTTTTCTGCTGGGGCTTTTTGCCGTCCTGGTATTCATGGGCCATATGTTGGCCCCGCTTCTGGCCGCCGTGGTCATTGCCTATTTGCTGGAAGGGCTGGTAGCGCTGCTGGAACGCTGGGGTATCGGTCGGCTGCTTGCGGTGCTTTTTGTATATCTCGCGTTTCTGCTCTTTGTGACGATGATCCTGTTCGGCCTGATGCCGCTGCTTTCACAGCAGACCACGCAGTTCGTACAGCAGATTCCCACCATGCTGAACGCGGGTCAGGAGCTGCTCTTTAAACTGCCGCAGAGCTATCCGGAGATCATTTCGTCTGAGCAGATCAGTGACGTTATGCGAATGATCCGCTCGGAGGTGACCGTGCTGGGTCAGCAGGTGCTCTCCCTCTCACTGGCGTCGGTGCTCGGTCTCATCGCGGTGATGATCTATCTCATTCTCGTTCCGATACTGATCTTCTTTCTCATGAAAGATAAAGAACGGCTCGTCACGTGGGTCAGTCGCTTCGCCCCGCGCGATCATCAACTCGTGAGCCAGGTGTGGTCCGAAGTGGATCGGCAGATCGGTAACTATGTTCGGGGCAAGTTCTGGGAGATCGTGATCGTCTGGTTCGCTTGCGTAGCGACGTTTACTTTTTTGGGTCTGCAATACAGCATGCTGCTACCGGTTGTTCTCGTCGCCTGGTTTCAGTGGGGATTCACCAGCGAGTTTTTTGTGCTGGTCTCCGCCTATCTTTTTATTCAGGCGTTGGACGGCAATCTCGTTGTGCCCATGTTGTTTTCCGAAGTGAACAATTTGCATCCGGTGGCCATTATTGTTGCCGTATTGATCTTCGGTGGGTTATGGGGCGTGCTGGGCGTGTTCTTTGCGATTCCGCTCGCCACGCTCGTGCACGCGGTGTTGAATGCCTGGCCTCGGCAAGCGCAAGACCCTACATAGAATAGGGAATAGGGCGAAAGGAACGAAAAGAAACGAAAAGGAAAAGCCGCCGCGCTTTTCTTGACCCTTGGCGATGCCTCGGTATTATTCCGTCTTTAGTAATAAAACGACTGAATGTCCTGATGGGGGACGACTGGGTTATGGCGAGCCCTAAACCTGTTTCCGAACAATCCAAAACGCTGAAGGATTCCGACGGGCCGCTCGTGTCGAGCGCGCCCTCTCGGGCACTGGAGAGATTTTTGTTGCGCCGGGTGCTGGAGGCGATGGGTCCCCCATCTTTTTCAGTGGTTCTCTGGGACGGCTTTGCAATTCATCCGCCCTCGGGAGAGGCCATCGCGACTGCTCATATCCATACACGCAATGCCCTGATTCAGTTGTTGCGCCAGGGCGATACTGGATTTGGTGAGGCCTTCTCGCGTGGAGAGATCACCGTAGACGGCGATCTGGTGGATTTTTTGGTTGCCGCGTTTAGTGTGCCTCAGCCAGAGGGCGTCGCCAAACTGGTGAAGCAAATGCAGCAGCGCAAGCCGCGGGCCAACACCCAGACGGGCTCTCGACAGAATATTCATCACCACTACGATATCGGCAACGATTTTTACCGGCTCTGGCTGGATGCAGAGATGCAGTACACCTGTGCGTATTTTCCCGAGGCCGATATGACCCTGGAGGCGGCGCAGCAGGCAAAGATGGACCACATCTGCAGAAAGCTTCAGCTTCAGCCAGGTGATCGCGTTGCAGAAGCCGGTTGCGGCTGGGGCGGGCTGGCCCGACACATGGCGCTTTACTATGGCGCATCGGTACTGTCGTGGAACGTGTCCAAAGAACAGGTGCGCTATGCCTCAGATCGTGCCAAGGCTGAAGGCTATGACGATCGCGTCACCTATGTGCTTGACGATTATCGAAACATGTCTGGCGAGTACGACGTCTTTGTCTCGGTTGGCATGTTGGAGCACGTGGGCGCGGATAACTATCCTGAATTGGGCAACGTGGTGGATCGGTGTCTGACCGCTAACGGACGTGCATTGGTGCATTCGATCGGCCGCAATCGGCCGCGCCTGATGAATGCCTGGATCGAGAAGCGTATCTTCCCGGGCGCTTATCCCCCGACCTTGCGTGAAATGATGGATATCTTTGAGCCGCATCACTTTTCGGTGCTCGATGTGGAAAACCTGCGGCTGCACTACGCCCTGACGCTGGATGAGTGGCTAACGCGTTTTGACGAACACTACGAGACCGTCGTCACGCAATTTGATGAAGAGTTTGCTCGGGCCTGGCGGCTGTACTTGGCAGGCTCACAAGCGGCGTTTTTGGCCGGGGGGCTGCAGCTTTTTCAGGTTTTGTTTACTCGAGAGCGAAACAACGAGTTGCCTTTCTCGCGCGGGCATCTGTACGTCTAATACCGACGTGCTGCGAGTCTATATCGCCGCCAGTCTGGCACAGGCACACTTAGTTCAGCAGATGCTTGCCTCGGCCGGTATCCGGTCTCGCGTTCTGAACGAGTACAGCAGCGGTGGATTGGGCGAACTCGCCGCGACATCCACATGGCCTGAGGTATGGATCGATCGCGAGCAACAGACCGCACTCGCGCGGCGGCTGATCGCCGACTTTGAGTCCCGGGTCGATGAGGAGAAACTGTGTGCCGGGTGTGGTGAGCCCAATCCCACCACCTTCGACATCTGCTGGCGCTGCGATGAGCCTTTGCCCGTAAGCACGTAGAGCGCGGTTCGGTCGTATGGACCCGGCTCAGACTGTGGGTTTTCAAGGCTGTTGGCGTTTGCGTTGGTGTAAAATTCCCGCCCGCTGAGCGCTTTTTCACCGCGTAGTTGACGGAATCTATCTCATGAGCACTGACCGACAAGATCGCCTTAGGGACGGACAGGTTTGGGTCCGGTTGCTCCTGATGCTCGTGTATTTGTTTGTGGTGTTCGAGCTGGTGGCACTGCTCGTGGGAATCGGCATGCTGTTCCAGTTCGTCTATCGTCTCGTCAAGGGTGAAGATGCCCACCGACTTAAAGATTTCACAGCCGATCTGAATACCTTTATTTATTCGGCTTTGCAGTATGTCACCTTCAATTCGGATGAGCGGCCGTTCCCCTTTTGTGACTGGCCTGCTCCTTCGTCCTCGGACGATCATTCATCACGCCACTAACCCTCTGAGGCGCCCATTTGGTGAGGCGTCCTAACCGGAAACCGTATGGACGTTCATTACCAACCTCAGGATCTGGAGTCGGCCGTTCAGGCATGGTGGGATGAGCAAAAAAGTTTTGAGGTTCACGAAGACCCCTCGCGCGAAAAATACTACTGCCTGTCCATGTTGCCCTACCCGTCGGGTCAGCTGCACATGGGCCATGTTCGCAACTACACCATCGGCGATGTGATCAGCCGATACCAACGGATGCTCGGCAAGAACGTGTTGCAGCCTATGGGTTGGGACGCGTTCGGTCTGCCGGCTGAGAACGCGGCCATTCAGCGAGCCGTCCCGCCGGCGCAGTGGACCTACCAGAACATTGACCATATGCGCGGCCAGTTGCGCCGAATGGGCTTTGCCTATGACTGGTCCCGAGAAGTGACCACGTGCCGGCCGGACTACTACCGGTGGGAGCAGTGGTTCTTTACCCGACTGGTTGAGAAAGGTCTGGCCTACAAGAAGAACGCCGTGGTGAACTGGGATCCAGTGGATCAAACGGTCCTTGCCAACGAGCAGGTAATCGATGGCAAAGGCTGGCGCTCAGGGGCCGTCGTAGAAAAGCGTGAGATTCCCCAATGGTTTATTCGCATCACGGCTTATGCCGATGAGCTGCTGGAGGAACTGGACCGTATGCCGGGCTGGCCCGATTCGGTTAAGACGATGCAGCGCAACTGGATTGGCCGTTCGACGGGCATCGAAGTTGATTTTGCTCTGGCTGATGGTGGTGATCCGCTACGGGTGTTTACCACGCGTCCGGATACGATTTTTGGAGCGACGTTCATGGCGGTCGCCGCGGATCATCCGCTTGCCGTCGCGGCCGGAGAGAAAAATCCCGAGATCAATGAATTTCTCAAGGAGTGCGCCAGCGGCGGGGTCAGCGAGATCGAGCTTGAGGCTGCAGAGAAAAAAGGAGTGCCGCTCGGGATTGACGCGATCAATCCGTTAAGCGGTGAACGGATTCCGGTCTGGGTGGCCAATTTTGTGCTCATGGGTTACGGAACCGGGGCCATTATGGCCGTGCCTGCTCATGACGAGCGCGATCATGCGTTTGCCACTCGCTACGGCCTGCCAATTATTCAGGTGGTCGCGCCAGCCGACGGCGCATCGATCGATGTCAGGCAGGCGGCCTGGCCGGCAAAAGACGACGCGGTCACGGTGAACTCGGGCCCGTTCAGCGGGTTGGACTTCAAGACCGCCTTCGATCAGATTGCGAACGACATCGAGAAACGCGGGCTCGGTGAGCGCAAAGTGAATTACCGACTTCGAGACTGGGGTGTATCCCGCCAGCGCTACTGGGGCTGCCCGGTGCCGGTCATCTATTGCGAGCGTTGCGGAACCGTGCCCGTTCCGGATGCGGATCTGCCCGTGTTGCTGCCTGAGGACGTGACCTTCATGGGCGTGCAGTCACCCATCAAGGCGGATTCCGAATGGCGCAAGACCACATGCCCCACGTGTCAGGGTGCCGCGGAGCGCGAAACCGACACCTTTGATACCTTTGTCGAATCGAGCTGGTATTACGCGCGCTATTGCACGCCTGGTGCTGAGGCGATGTTAGACGAGCGTGCCAACTACTGGCTTCCGGTGGATCACTACATCGGTGGAATCGAGCACGCCGTATTGCATCTGATGTACTTTCGCTTTTGGCACAAGCTTATGCGCGACGCTGGCCTTGTGAGCAGCGATGAGCCGGCAACCCAGCTGCTGTGTCAGGGCATGGTGCTGGCCGAGGCCTACTACCACGACAGCCCGGAACATGGCCGGGTGTGGGTAAAGCCCGACGAGGTCGAGACGGAAAAAGACGCAAAAGGAAAAACCATCGGCGCCCGGCGGCTGTCTGATGGCGCGCAATTGACAGCGACCGGCTGGACCACGATGTCCAAGTCCAAAAACAATGGGGTGGATCCACAGAGTCTGGTGGATCGCTACGGTGCCGATACGGTGCGTCTTTTCACTATGTTTGCCTCTCCGCCTGATCAGGCGCTGGAGTGGAACGACGACGCAGTGGCCGGCTCGCAGCGCTTCTTGCGACGCGTATGGTCACTGATCCAGACGCATCGACAGGTGTTATCGAGGAACGACACGGCTCCGGTCGAAGTGGACGAAGAGAGTCAGGCGTTACGGCGGGTCTTTCACAGCGCGCTTCAGAAGATTAATCGCGATATGGATCGTCAGCAGTTCAATACGGTCGTGGCGGCGTGTATGGAAAGCTTCAATGCGCTGGACCGCTTTGATCCCGGCAGTGATGCCGGTCGGATAGCGACGATGCGAGAGGTCACGGGGATGCTGATTCGAATCCTCGCGCCCATTACGCCCCATCTTTGTCATGTGCTCTGGCGCGAGCTCGCTTTTGAGGGCGCTCTGTTGGACGCCCCCTGGCCCACCGTTGACGAGACCGCCCTGATCACCGCTACCCAGACGCTGGTGGTGCAGGTGAATGGCAAGTTGCGTGGCCACGTAGACGTCCCGAGTGATGCCGATGAGGCGCAGGTGCGTCAGGCGGTGCTGGCGGACGAAAAAGTGGCTCGCCACGTCGGGGATGCGACCGTTCGCAAAGTGATCGTGATTCCCGGCAAACTCGTAAACGTGGTGGTGTAAGCCGACGTTATGGCCAGAACCATGGTCGGCGTGCAGCTGCTGGGCCATGGCGGCCTTGATCAGTTGGTGGTGCGTGATGATATTCCCGTGCCGCAGCCGCGCGTGGACGAGACGCTTGTACGCGTGCGGGCAGCCGGTATCAACAACACGGACATCAATACCCGGCTGGGTTGGTATGCCAAGGACATTACCTCTTCGACCAATGAGGTCGCCGGTGCGTCTGTGCAGAGCGGTGGTTGGGGCGGAGCGCTTTCGTTTCCACGTATTCAGGGCGGTGACTTATGCGGAGACGTGGTTGCGGTGGGCACCCCTTCATCGACCGTGCGCGTCGGTCAGCGAGTCACCTGTGCGATCAATCAACCCATGCCCTCGCCTGAAAATCCGCTTTACTTCGAGTGCCTGGGGTCCGAGCGTGACGGGGCCTTCGCCGAGTTTTGCTGTGTGCCAACTGATCAATTATTCGACGTCAGCGCGTCGCCTTTATCCGACGTAGAGATTGGCGCTATGCCTTGTGCCTATGGGACTGCGCTGGGTCTCTTGCGCCGAGCCGGCGTCCATTCTGATGATCGGGTTCTGGTGACGGGTGCATCGGGCGGTGTGGGTTTGGCAGCGGTTCAGCTTGCCAAGCATTTCGGGGCCCGCGTGTGGGCCGTCACCTCACCAGCCAAGGCCCAGGCTGTTATCGCCGCCGGTGCTGACGATCTGATCGATCGTGATGGGTCATATGCCCCGAATAGCGTTAGCGTAGTCATTGATGTCGTCGGAGGCGCCGGTTTTGGCCGATGGCTCGATATGCTGTGTCCCGGCGGTCGCCTGGCAACAGCGGGCGCTATCGCCGGCCCGATGGCCGAAATTGATCTGAGAACGCTTTATTTGAAAGACCTCACGCTCTACGGCTGCACCCATCAGTCCCGAGACGTTTTTTCAGAGCTGGTGTCATTGATCCAGCGGGGTGCGATCCGACCGCTGGTGTCTAAAACGTATCCGCTGCATGAGATCGCGACCGCACAGGAGGACTTTATGTCAAAGCACTACGCCGGGAAGTTAGTGCTGATTCCGCCTGCCTAGTTGATTCGGCTTGGTGTGTCGCTCGCTATAATGAGCGGTCTCCGCGTGGATCCGAAACCAACCCAATGAAGCGTCTCCAAACCTCGATCGCTGTTTTCTTGCTGGCGGTGTTGACCGGCTGCGGTTTTCATTTGCGCGGTCAGGTCAATCTGCCGCCGATTATGGCCGCGCCTTGGGTGACCGGACAGGACAACCAGCTTGTCACTGATCTTCGCTCCCTGCTGCGGGAGAGCGGCGTTAATCCGGTCAAAGACGCTGGATCGGCCTCGGTCATTATTGATCTTGCAACGGTTGACTATGTGCGAACCGTAAAATCTGTAGACAGCAACGGCACCGCGACCGGCTATATCCTCCAGTACAAAGTGCTCTATCGCGTAGTTGATCCGACCGGCAAAGTACTGGTGGGCAATACGCCGCTCAGTTTTTCCCGCGAGCTGACCTATTCGAGCGTGGACCTTTTGCAGAAAAAGCAAGAGGAGGAGGCACTTAAAGAGTCGATGCGCTCTGAGGTGACCCGGCGGATTCTGCGTCGGCTCGATGGGATCGCGTTTCATGCGCCGACGGGCGATGCGATGTACGGCCGCGTTGTCTAGGCCGTTGCCGCGAGGTGTCCCCTTTTGCGCCTAGCGCCTGACGCGCTGTCGAACCGTTTGCAGAAGGGGCTTGACCGCGCCTACCTGATCTTTGGTGCCGAGCCGTTACTGATCGAGGAGAGTGCCGATGCGGTGCGCGAGGCGGCCCGAGCGCGGGGCATCGATGAGATATTGCGGTTTACGGCCGGCGTCGATCTTGATTGGGAGCAGATCGGTACCATGGGCCAGGCGCTTTCATTATTTGCCACTCGCCGGCTTTTAGAGATTCGTCTGCCCACCGGTAAACCCGGAGAGTCGGGCGCGCGAGCGTTGATGGACTTTTTTGAAGAGGCAGATGAGAGCGTGCACCTGTCGCTGATTATGGGTCGCACGGACAAAAGCATCCAGTCAGCCAAGTGGTTTAAGACAGTCGAGTCAGTCAGTACCTCGATAGAGGCGCGCGCGGTAACTCCGCAGCAGCTTCCCGCCTGGATCAAGGGGCGGCTGGCGGCTCAAGGGGTAAAAGCCACGCCTGGAGCGATTGATCGTCTGGCGTATTACTCGGAGGGTAATCTATTGTTCGCTGCGCAGGAGATCAGCAAGCTGCCGCTTTTGCTCGGTCAGCACACGCTGGATGAGGCGATGCTTGATTCCCTCGCAGTAGACCAGGCCAGATTTTCTGTATTCGCGCTGGTTGATGTGGCCATGAATGGCCAAGCAGCATCCGCACTTCGGATGTTGCAGGGCCTAAAGCGAGAAGGCACCGAACCAATACTGATCAATTGGGCCCTGGCGCGCGAAGTGCGCGTGCTAAACGAGATCGCCAAAGACTTATCAAGTGGCTCAGATCGGCGGAAAGTGTTTGAACGGTTCCGGATCTGGCGAAGCCGAGAGCGATGCGTGGGATCGGCACTGGCCCGACTGAACACCGCCCGTTTGGGGGAGCTGTTGCAGCAACTGGCCTTCAATGATCGGGTGATTAAGGGGCAGGCCACGGCGCCCGGAGGAGTCTGGGCCGAAATCGAGCGAGCGATTTTGCTGCTTTGTGGTATAAAGGTAATACAGCGTAAAACGGCTTTAAATTACTGAAAACATGAATAAAGTGTCTTCTTTATCAACCGCTATCCAAAGCTGGATGGCGGATGCCGGCCAGCAGGCCCGGGCCGCGGCGAAGGCCATAGCCAGGGCCAGTACCGGCGAAAAGAATGACGCGCTGTGGGCGATGGCAAAGCGCATCGACGCCTGCTCGAAGGACATTCTTGAGGCAAACGGACAGGACCTGAAGGCTGCGCGCACCGCAAACCTATCTGGCGCTTTGCTGGACCGACTTGAATTAACCGAGGCTCGGGTCAGTGCGATGGCAGAAGGCCTGCGTCAGATTGCGGCCTTGCCAGACCCGGTTGGAGAGATTAGCGGTATGACGGCTCGACCATCCGGGATTACGGTCGGACGCATGCGCGTCCCTCTTGGCGTGATTGGCATCATCTATGAATCCCGGCCGAACGTTACGGCAGACGCGGCGGGGCTATGTCTGAAGTCAGGAAACGCGGCCATTCTGCGCGGTGGCTCAGAAGCGCTGCATTCCAATCGACTGATTGGTGAGTGCCTGACGCAAGGTCTTTTGGACGTGGGTCTGCCTGGTGGCATTGTGCAGGTCTTGCAGACGACGGATCGAGAGGCGGTTTCCGCGATGCTGGACAGTCCGCAGTACATTGATGTGATCGTGCCTCGCGGCGGCAAAGGCTTGATCGAAAAAGTCAGCGCTGAATCGAAAGTGCCTGTCATCAAGCATCTGGATGGGAACTGCCATGTTTTCATCGACCGCGATGCCGATATGGATAAAGCCGTAGAGGTCGCCTTTAACGCGAAGTGCCGTCGTTATGGGGTCTGCGGTGCAATGGAGACGCTACTGCTCGATGAGGCGGTGGCGCCTTCCGTACTCGAGCGGCTGGCCCCGCGATACCGGGAGGCCGGGGTCGAGCTTCGCGGCTGCGACAGAACGTTGCAGTGGCTTAAGGACGGGATCCCTGCCACGGAGGAAGATTGGTCCACCGAATATCTGGGACCCATCCTCGCGATTCGGACGGTTGATAACTTGGAGGACGCCATGGCGCATATCGCCCGCTACGGGTCAGGCCACACCGACGCGATCGTTACCAATAATTTGCAAAAAAGCCAGCGGTTCGTGCGCGAGGTGGATTCGAGTTCCGTGATGGTGAATGCCTCTACTCAGTTTGCGGACGGCTTTGAGTACGGGCTGGGAGCCGAGATCGGTATCAGCACGGATCGCCTGCACGTGCGTGGTCCGGTGGGTCTGGAGGGATTAACCATCCAGAAATTCGTTGTTTACGGTGATGGGACCACGCGAGCGTAAATCCATGGGTTTGCAGTTTGCCTGAATCCGGTAGCCGACCCGTCATCGTTTTTGGCGGGACCTTCGACCCTGTGCATCAGGGCCATATTCAGACCGTGACTGCTGTGTGCGACGCGCTGGATGCGGCCGAAGTAATTTGGCTTCCGGTGGGCGATCCACCACATCGTCCGACCCCTCAGGCACCGCCGCATCATCGCCTGGCCATGCTGGAGATTGCCCTGTCAGGGGATTCCAGATTTGTGCTCGACACCCGTGAGTGGACGCGTGTCGGGCCCTCCTATTCCGTGCTGTCGCTCGAAGAGCTGCGGGCTGAACGTCCGAATGAGACGCTTTGTCTTGCACTGGGGCTGGATGCGGCGATCTCCCTGCCGACCTGGCATCGCTGGGAGGACATCCTCAGTCTGGCGGCGATTGTCGTGATGCAGCGTCCGGGATGGCAGGTCCCGGATCCGCTTCCGGCGTGGTGGCAGCAGCGACGTATGGATGCCTCGTCTGAACACCGTGCACCGAATGTCGGGAGCATTCAGCAGGTGCCGGTCCCCGCCATGGATGTGTCTTCTGCCACGATCCGTTCGGCTATTCAGGCGGGCCACTCAATTGATGAGCAGGTGTCACTTGATATTGCCCGGTACATAAGGGAGCATCACCTGTATGAATAAAGTGATGGACGAGCATCTGCAAGCGTTGCGGGAATGGATTCTTCAGGAATTGGACGATGCGAAAGCCGTTGATGTGCTTGAGCTTGACATTCGCGCGCTAACGCAAATCGCTGATTGGATGGTCGTGGCCAGTGGCACGTCAACCCGGCACGTGCTGGCTTTGGCCGAACGACTGCGTGAGGCGGGCGTTAAGCACGGCCAAAAACCCACCGGAGTGGAAGGCGATAACGAAGGCGAGTGGGTGCTCATGGACTTCGGGGATCTGATCGTCCATCTGATGCTCCCGGCGACTCGGGAGTTCTATGATCTCGAAGGCCTGTGGAATGAGCGATTGGGGATCAGGGTGAGTCAGGCAAGAGAGCAGGTAGAAGGCTAGTTCCGTGCGCATTCGTCTGGTGGCGGTCGGGCGGAAAATGCCGGATTGGGTGAACGAGGGATTTTCTGAGTATCAAAAGCGCCTGAGCCACGCTTTTCGGCTCGAGTTAATTGAAGTGGATTCGCCACGGCGAAGCGCAAAGGCGCCCGTTCGACCCGTTGTGGAGGACGAAGGGATGCGTCTTTTGCAGGCGGTGCCTAAAGGCAGTTACCGGATCGCGCTTGACGAAAAAGGCCGCAGTTACACCTCGGAGTCTCTCGCTATTCAACTCGGACAGTGGATGCGTCTTGGCAGCGATCTGGCGCTATTGATCGGTGGGCCGGACGGCCTGTCGAGTGAGGTGCGGGACGCGGCGGACGAGCACTGGTCGCTCTCCCCGCTGACGCTCGCGCATCCGCTGGTGCGTATCGTTATGGCCGAGCAGCTGTATCGGGCGTACGCCATTCTGGAAGGATTGCCTTATCACCGCTCTGGCCGTGTCGCATGATGTCGACCCTGTGTTTGGCATCGCAGTCGCCAAGACGCGCGACGCTGCTTCGTCAGGCCGGTTATGACTTTCAAGTGTTTGCGCCGCACGTGGATGAATCCCCCCATTCAACGGAGAGCCCAACGGCCCTGGTTGAGCGACTGAGCGCAGCAAAGGCGCAAGCGGCTTTCCTGGCGGCCACCGCCGAGGGGATCGGGGCACCGGTTTTGCTCGGTGCCGATACGATCGTCGTGCTGAATGGCCAGGTGCTGGGCAAACCCCAGAACCGGCGGGACGCGATCGAGATGCTGCTGGGACTTTCGGGTAAAACCCATGAGGTCATCACGGCTGTCACCGTGGCCTCTCCTGGCAGTGAGGCCACTCGTGTTGTATGTAGTCGAGTAACATTTTGTCCTTTACCGCTCTCGCTGGTGCAGGCCTATTGTCAAGGCGAGGAACCTTTGGATAAGGCGGGGGCCTACGCGATTCAGGGTCAGGCGGCCGTTTTTGTGAAAAGGCTTGAGGGCAGTTATTCAGCGGTCATGGGGTTGCCGCTCCATGAGACCAGCGAACTTCTGGCCGGCGTTGGCGTGCATCCCCGCTGGATGCGTTTATAGGTGAGGTCATGAAAGAAGAGTTACTGGTCAACGTGACGCCTCAGGAGACCCGCGTGGCGGTCGTGGAGAACGGCGGGTTGCAGGAGCTGCATATTGAGCGCGCCCGCAGCCGCGGCATCGTAGCCAATATCTACAAGGGCAAAGTGGTCCGGGTGCTGCCCGGTATGCAAGCGGCCTTTGTAGATATCGGCATCGAAAGAACGGCTTTTTTGCATGCGGCTGATATTGTGTCGCATCGCCTGGCGGCGGCGGGTCTTGGAAACGATCCGTCAGTCAGCGAGGAAAGTGTTCTGAATGAATCCGCATCGCGTCCCGACATTACCGAGTTGGTGCACGAAGGCCAAGAGATTGTGGTCCAGATCGCGAAAGATCCGATTGGCACCAAAGGTGCGCGCTTGACCACCCAGCTGTCGATTCCGTCTCGGTACTTGGTGCTCTTGCCTGGATCGATTCACCGGGGTATCTCACAGCGTATTCAGGATGATGATGAGCGTCATCGTTTGCTCGAGGCTCTGGATGTTGCGATTGCGGGTCAGGATCTGCAGGCCGGATTTATTGTTCGGACCGCGGCTGAGTCACAGCACCATATCCACTTTGAAAAAGAGATCGAGTTTTTGAGTCGAAGCTGGCGTCTTATCCAGCAGCGGATGGCGGGCGCTTCGGCCGGAGCGCTTATTCATGAGGATTTGCCCCTCTCCCTTCGGGTGATTCGTGATCTCGCGCGCGACGACATCGAAAAAATCAGGGTCGACTCGCGAGAAACCTTTGCCTTGATGCATCAGTTCGCGATCGATTTGATGCCTGAGATTGCCGATCGGATAGAGATTTATCCGGGCGAGCGCCCGATTTTTGATTTGTATTCTGTAGAGGATGAAATCCAGCGTGCGCTAGACCGGACGGTGCATTTGAAGTCAGGGGGCTCCCTAGTGTTCGACCAGACGGAGGCGATGACCACCGTCGACGTCAATACCGGTGGATTTGTGGGTAAACGCAATCTTGAGGAGACGCTCTTCAAGACGAATATGGAGGCCGCTCAGGCGATCGCGCGACAGCTGAGACTGCGAAACATTGGGGGAATCATCATTGTTGATTTCATCGATATGGAAGATGATGAACATCGCCGTCAGTTGATGAACGCCTTCGAGCGCGCGTTGGCCAAAGATCGGACCCGCTGCCATATTGCCGACATGTCGGTTCTCGGGCTGGTAGAGGTCACGCGAAAACGCACGCGTGAAAGTCTTGAACGCCAGATGAGTGAGGCCTGCCCGGCGTGCCAGGGTAGAGGGACGCAAAAAACAGCGCACACGGTCTGTTATGAGATCTTCCGGGAGATTTTGCGAGAAGCGCGGGCCTTCGAGGCGAAAGGGTATCTGGTGGTTGCGGCCCAGAATGTCATTGACATACTGCTCGATGAGGAGTCGACCGGACTTGCGGATCTTCAGGAGTTCATCGGTCGACCCATCCACCTTCAGGTTGAACCGACCCATCACCAGGAAAGCTACGATGTGGTGCTGATGTGATCGAAGCGCGATCGATCAGCGGAGGTGAGCCAACATGTTGAGAGAAAAATCCACTCAAGTACTCGCCGCAGTCCAGATGACCTCTGGAGCGGTTTTGGACGACAACGTGAACCAGGCCATTCGCTTTGTCGATGAGGCGGCATCGAAGGGTGCCGACGTGGTCGCCCTGCCCGAGAACTTCTCGTTAATGCCGGAGGATGACGCTCAGCGTCAGGATGCGGCGAACCGCGTAGGGGAAGTCGAGGCGGCGCTTAGCGCGATTGCTGAAAAGCATGGAATCATCCTTATTGCGGGCTCGACACCGTTTCCAGCCGGCGATGGGCGGGTGACGAACTCTTGCCTTGTTTTTGGGCGGGACGGTCAGCGGCTGGGGCGCTATGACAAGATTCATCTGTTCGATGTGCACGTATCGGCCGAGGAATCCTATCGGGAATCTGCCTACATTGCGCCTGGCGTGGATCCGTTGGTGGTTCACGCTGAGGAGATCACCCTTGGCATCACCATTTGTTACGACATGCGTTTTCCGGAGCTCTATCGCCAACTGTCACAGGCAGGCGCCACGATCTTTTCCGTGCCCTCGGCATTTACGGTGCCCACAGGCCGCGCCCACTGGCATACCTTGCTTCGCGCTCGAGCTATTGAAAACCTGGCCTGGGTGATCGCGCCGGCGCAGGTCGGGATACACCCCCGAGGCCGACACACCTTTGGACACTCTTTGATCGTCGATCCCTGGGGAGAAGTCCTCGCTGAGCGGGCCGACGGGCCGGGCGTGGTTCTGGCCACGATAGAGCTCGGGCAGGGTGAGAAGATTCGCCGACGTTTCCCTGCATTGAGTCACCGGCGGCTGATCTAGAGACGATACAACTGCTCTCGTATCGATGACCCAGACCATGACTGCGTCTTTCAAGGAACTCAAACCCGGTAGTTTCATCTATGAGCTAACCCATGCCCTGGACGTGAGTGTGTGTCGGGACATGATTGAGCGCTTCGAGGCGGACCATCATGAGCACAAAGCGGGGCGGATCGGACCCGATGCGGCCCTGGATGACACCATTAAACGCTCCACCGATCTTCGGATTTCAGGCCGAGCGGAGTGGCGCGATGTGGACAGCGCGCTTTTGGTATCGCTACAGAATGGGCTATCGCTTTTGAGCGGCCTGCATCCTTTTTTTGCCGCCAACCGGTTTAAAGATATGGGTTATCAGCTGCAGCGCAGCGCACCTGGAGAGTACTACCGCTGGCATGTAGACGCCGGCCCCGGAGCCTTGAGTCAGCGCCAGCTGGTGGCTATCTGGTATCTGAATTCGGTGGGTACCGAAGGCGGCGAAACCGAGTTTTTTCACCAGAAGGTCAGCGTGAGACCAGAGGCCGGCAAGCTGATCCTGTTCCCGCCGTTTTGGACACATCTGCATCAGGGGCAGACGGTGGTGTCGAAGCCTAAGTACATCGCTACAACCTGGGTCTGTTTCGACTGATATCGGCGCTGAGGTGGTTTATCCCCGTAATAAAAAAGGCGCCCTTCAGGGCGCCTTTTTTGCCTTGAACGCGGGAGCTAGATAAACAAATTGATATCCGACTCGCCAGCGCGTTCCATATAGGTTGCGGCACCGCCCACGCTAATGTCGTCGATGAGCTCGGGGCGTTTCATGTCGAAAAGATCCATGGTCATCTGACAACCGATCATTTCAACATCAGCCTCAAGGCAAAGATCCCGTAGCTCGGATATGCTGGCAACGCCTTTATTCTTGATGGTTTTCTTCATCAGGGACGTGGCTACCGTTTCAAATCCGGGGACCCCCGCCTGCAACAGGTTTGGGATATTCCAGTTGATGCCCTTGAACCAGGATGGCCCGAACGGCATCTTCATCGGCATTCCCGGATTGCCCAATGGGCTCACCGAAAGATTGAGATCTTTCTTCAGGAGTTGAAGCCCGTAAAAAGTAAAGAACATGGTGACGTTGTATCCCAGCGCTGCCGCCGTGGAGGACAGGATGAACGGCGGGTAGGCCCAGTCCAGCGTGCCTTTTGTCGCAATGATCGTCATGCTTTTTTCGCTCATGGCGTTACTCCTCAGATAATGGGGAAAGGGGCAGAGTGGTTATCCGCCCTTTTTCAGTAGGAAGTGAAACTCGCCGTTTGCTTCAGACGAATCCATCAGTTCGTTACCGGTTTGTGTTGCAAAGGCCTGGAAATCTTTAACCGAGCCGGGGTCGGTGGCAATAATCTTGAGCGTTTGGCCAGCCGTCATTCCGTTAAGCGTTTTCTTTGCGCGAAGGATGGGCAGCGGGCAGTTCAGGCCGCGGGCATCTAGTTCTTGATCGGATTCAGACATTTTGTTCTCCTCGGTGAAGTGGCTGTGGGGGCGCCGTTTTTTTAGGTCGCTGGACACAGGAGCGGGATCGCCGCTCGGCAGCGGTGCATATCGCGCTTACTATATTAGAAGTTAATCGAATTTTAAAACAACATTTAAATTCACTTAAAAAACAGGGCCTTTGGTTGATCTATCCGGCGAGGCGTTGCCGCACGGCTGCCAGCTCTACGCAGAGCGTGAAGATTTCCATTGCCTGGCGTACGTCCTCGATTGGGGGAAAACTCGGCGCCAGTCGAATTACGCGGTTTTGTGGGTCAAGGCCATAAGCAAACGGCGCACCCGCAGGCGTGAGTTTTACACCCGCTTGAGCGGCAAGGTCGATGATGGTTCGAGCGCAGTCATCGGGGGTGTTGACACTCACAAAGTAGCCGCCATTGGGCTTGGACCAGGTCGCGATTCCCTTGCCGCCGAGGTCCCGTTCAAGAATCTCCTGCACGAGATCAAATTTGGGTTTCAGAATGGCGGCGATTTTTGCCATGTGGGAGCGAACTCCGGCGAGATCTTTGAAAAATAGTAGATGCCGCAGCTGATTGATTTTGTCCGGACCGATGGTTTGAACGGCAAGGTGTCGGCGGGCGTCGGCGATGTTGGTCGGGCTTGCTGCCATGGCAGAGACGCCGGCGCCGGCGTGGGTCATCTTGGAGGTCGAGGTAAACAGCAGCGGCCGGTCCGGATGCCCGGCATCCCGACATGCCGACAGGATATCCGGGACCGCTTGGCGGGCATCACCCAGGTGATGCTCCGCGTACGCGTTGTCCCAGATAATTCGAAAATCCGGTGCCGCCTTCATGCGGGCGAGTCTGTTCGCAACCTCTTCTGAGTAGGTAATGCCGGTGGGGTTGCTGTAGCGAGGCACACACCAGATGCCCTTCACCGAGCCATCGGCAACCAGCGTCTCTACGCGATCCATATCTGGCCCGTCTTCGTTAAGGTCAACGTTGACCAGTTCAAAGCCTAGGTGGCCGGTAATCTCGAAATGCCGGTCGTAGCCTGGCGCGGGACAGAGAAAGCGTACGGTTCCCTGCTGACCCCATGGCTGATCCCCGCCGGGAACGCCGAAAAGTACACCGCGCGCGATTGCGTCATGCATCATGGTGAGACTGCTATTTCCACCGACGATGACATCTTCCCGAGTGCAGCCGAGGATCTCGGCGAATAACTGTTTCATGGCCGGCAAGCCATCCAGGCCGCCGTAATTACGGCAATCTGTTTTGCTGTCGTCCAGGAATTGTCCCGTTCCCGGGAGGGTAAGCAGCGCATCGGCAAGATCCAGTTGCGCGGGAGCGGGTTTTCCCCGGGTCATATCAAGATTGAGGCCGGCCTGACGGGCGCGCTCAAACTTTTCATGAAGCTCAAGTTCTCGTTGACTGAGTTGTTCCTGACTGGCGTGATGCAGCATGGGGTTCTCCGGGGCTGGCTCGGGATCGTCGCGTTCGGTATCCGCCGTGTAGGCGTGAGGTATCTTATTTTCGGGGCTGGATTCTAAGTCTCGACGCCGTCTAAACCAACCGGGCAAGCGGTCGCACGCTGATAAAATGGAGGTGTGACATCAACTTTTTCAGTTAGTGGCCGCTCGGTCAGGATCCTGACGCTAGGGATCGCCCTCGCGCTGGCAATTGTCGGTACCTTGAGGGCAGAGGATGCGATCTCGCTTGGTGATCTACGCGCCGGGGTGGTCACCTCGCCGGAAGAGCAGGCCATGGGTCGGGACTTCATTGCGGCGGCGCGAAAGCAACTCGTTTTCATCGAGGACCCGCTGTTAGTTGATTATCTGGATAAGTTGGGAGCGCGCCTGGCGCGCAGTCTTGAGGGGGATGTCGATAGCCTGCGGTTTTTTCTGATCGATAGCCCCCTGATCAATGCGTTCGCGGGCCCCGGCAGCCGGCTCGCGGTATTCACCGGTCTGATCAGCGCCACGAAGACCGAGGCCGAGCTCGCGTCGGTCATCGCTCACGAGCTAGGACACATCGCGCAGCGCCACCTGCCTCGAATGATGGATCGGGCCCGCCAGCGGAAGTTGCCCACCACCGCGGGAATTCTCGCCGCTATTCTGTTAGGCGGTCAGGCCGGTGCGGCAGCCATGGCGGCGACCAGCGGTGCCGCGATGGCCGATCAGTTGAGCTACAGCCGCGAGTTCGAGCGCGAGGCCGACGTCCTGGGCCTTAGCATCCTCTCAGCAGCCGATTACCCCACAGAGGCGATGATTCGGTTCTTGAAGCGACTTGATCAAGAGACCCGGCTGCAGTCTGCCGGAGGCCCGGAGTATCTGCGCACCCATCCGCTTACCGAGAATCGAATAGCCATGGTGGAGGCACGTATTCACGGATA
>RGTL01000051.1 GCA_010025385.1 Gammaproteobacteria bacterium
CAAAGCACGGGCCTTGGCCATGGCGGAAAACTATGTGCCACCTGAGCCCAGGGAAATGCATCTTCCTGGTCCATCGGGCGAGGCTGCGATGACACTAGTCTTGAATGACTTTCATCGAGCGGGCAAAGCGACCGCGCATGATGTCACCGTGGGGAAAAAGCTCGCACACGTGCTCGCTGGTGGAAAAACGGATCCCACGGAGACGCTCGCTGAGGACAAGATTCTGAATCTTGAACGCAACGCGATTGTCAGCCTGTTACGAACCTCACCGACGCTAGACCGCATCGAGCATATGCTCGAAACCGGCAAGCCCTTACGGAACTAGACCCTTTTTTTAGAGAACGACCATGCCCAGTTATTCAGCGCCCCTGCGCGATATGCAATTTGTATACAACGAACTCTTTGATCCATCAGAAATCACCGCATTGCCAGGCTGTCAGGATGCCACACCCGATCTGATTGAACCGGTACTTGAAGAAGCCGCGCGGCTTGCGGAACAGGAACTTTTTCCGTTAAACCACAGCGGCGATCTTGAGGGATGCCAATACGCAGACGGTATCGTCACGACCCCTAAAGGCTTTGACAAGGCCTACCGTGAATATGCCGAAGGGGGTTGGATCGGACTGCCTTGCGATCCCGCGCACGGCGGCCAGGGGATGCCGGGAGCCCTGAACGTGCTTCTTGAGGAGATGGCTTGCTCTGCCAACGTCTCGTTCGCCACCTACGTCGGACTCACCCGAGGCGCTTACCGCGCCATAAATGCTTTCGCGAGTGACGAGCTCAAAAATCAATATCTCCCCAAAATGGTAAGCGGCACCTGGTCAGGCACCATGTGTCTCACGGAGCCGCAATGCGGCACTGATCTGGGATTGATCCGCACCAAGGCGACTCCGAATACTGATGGATCCTTTGCCCTCACAGGAACAAAAATATTCATCACCGCGGGCGAGCATAACCTCACCGAGAACATCATCCATCTGGTCTTGGCGCGACTTCCAGAGGCGCCTGCCGGGATCAAAGGCATAAGCCTTTTCCTGGTCCCCAAGTTTATTCCTGATGCCAGCAACAACCCGGGCGAAAGAAACGGGATGCGGTGTGCCCGCATTGAGAACAAAATGGGTATCAAAGCCTCGGCCACGTGTGAGATGAGTCTCGAGAATGCCAAGGGCTGGCTCGTCGGCAGCCCGCATAAAGGCATGCGGGCGATGTTTACCATGATGAACGACGCGCGACTTGGTGTTGGCATTCAAGGCCTGGGTCTTGGTGAAAGCGCCTATCAGGCCGCGGTGACCTACGCCCGAGATCGAACTCAGGGTCGGTCACTGACCGGCGTCCAAAATCCCGAGCAAGCCGCTGACCCGCTCATGGTGCATCCCGATATCCGGCGCATGCTGTTAACCATGCGCGCCTTCACAGAGGGGGGTCGGGCTCTGGCGGTGTGGATAGGCAGAAACATCGACATTCGGGATCGAAGTGCCGATCCCCATGCTCGGAAGGAAGCGGATGATTTGGTGCAACTCCTCACACCATTGGTGAAGTCATACCTTTCGGAGGTCGGCCACGATACGGCTCAGATGGCCGTACAGGTCTATGGTGGTCATGGCTACATCCGGGAAAACGGCGTGGAGCAATATGCTCGCGACGCACGGATAGCGATGATTTATGAAGGGGCAAATGGTATTCAGGCCCTTGACCTCGTAGGCCGAAAGTTACCCGCCCACATGGGACGCTATCTCCGACGGTTCTTTCATCCGGTCCAGAGTTGGATCGATAGCCATGCGGCCGATGCCAAACTCCAGGGATTTGTCCTGCCTCTATCCAAAGCCTTTGGGCGTCTACAGCTGGCGACCGGACAGATCGCTCAAGCGGGACTGAAGAACCCCAACGAGGCGGGAGCCGCTTCCGCTGAATACCTTAAACTTTTTGCCTTGGTTGCGCTTGCTTATTTGTGGGCACAGATGGCCAGCGTCGCGCTCACTAAAGAGGCGCAGGACGACTCCGGCTTCTACAAGGCAAAACTCGCGACGGCGACTTTCTTCTTCGAGCGTGTGCTTCCGCAGACCGGCGCCCTGTTCGCTTCGATTATGGCCGGCAGCGCAACCATGATGAATTTCCCCGAAGACGCTTTTTAGCTTAATCGCTGCAATCACGGTATCGGGTTAGAGGGCTATGTATCCCTTTTTGCGTGCGAGTCGCGTACTCGGCCGGGCGATCAGTGGCAGGCGAAAACCGGCGCGTGGCCGCTCCATTCCTACCCATGAACTGCTGGATGCAATGGATTACCAAGGGAAGACGGTTGACCCTCCAGCCAGTGTCCTCACTTGGCTGACGGCCGATCGGCTGATGAGTGACGAAACCATCAACGATGGGTTGTAACCAAATAATGGCGCTCACTCCAACCCACCCTGGCAGACCTGAGCGAGCGCAAGTTGGCTCATAAATTCATTGTGGTGGGCGCTGGAATTGTCGGTGCCACCATCGCCTACCACCTGGCACGGTCCGGTCATACGGTATCGGTATACGATTCCGGAACACCAGAGACACGTGCGACGCACTCTTCCTTCGGCTGGATTAATGCAAGCTTTTACATCGATGCCAATCATCATCGACTGCGTGCTGCATCGCTCGAGTCATGGCGGCAACTGCAGCACGATATTCAATCGGAGTCGATTCGTTGGCCTGGGTGTCTTTGTTTTGAACACTCCGGTGATCAGCTCGAAGCGCAATACAACGCCTTACAGACGCTCGACTATGAATGCGAAATCATGACCACGTCCGAGATTCGCGCACTTTGTCCGAACCTGCCGACACTCCCCACAACAGCGCTATGGCTCCCTCAGGAAGGCGTCGCGCAATCGGATCGCCTGACCTCAGAGCTTCTGCATGCGGCTACCCGTGCCGGCGCATCCCTGAATACGCCACACCCGGTTGAGCGCTTGCTTGAACGCAACGGTCGGGTTTGCGGCGTCCAGACAACGTTAGGCTCGGAGGAAGCTGAGAGCGTTGTTATTGCCGCAGGCGTCGGCTCTGAGGTGCTCGCGAAGGGCATTGGCGTGCGCCTGCCGATGCTGTCACGTCCGGGAGTGCTTCTTCGGACACAACCGGTGGCACACGTTGTTGATCCGATTATGGTCTCTTCAGAAATGGAGTTTCAGCAGTTACCCGACGGGCGCTTTCTTGCTCCGACGGCAGCAGGCCACCAAAGCGATGAAAGCGAGACACTTGACGACCTCGCTGAATCCACTGCGATGGGCTTAAGGACATTGCGTCGACTGACCGGACTTGATCAGCTTGAACTCGAACACGCGGTTGTCGGCTGGCGCCCCGTCCCTGAGGACCATTTGCCGGTCATTGGTCCAGGAGGCGTCGAGGGCGCATATTTTGCGGTGATGCATTCCGGCGTTACGCTAGCGGCACTCATTGGCGAGCGTGTCGCTCAGGAACTTTCAGGTCAGGAATCGTCTGATCTTCAAGCCTACCGGCCCGCGCGCTTCATAGCGTCGTAGGTCGATCGAATACCATCCTTATCGGCGTAACATCCCTGCAGCCAGCGGGTGCCCACTCCGGCATAACCCTTGCGGGCATGCAGCACTCTCGTGTTATCCACCAAAAAAGCGTCGCCAGGATTAAGCCTGAAACTCACCGCTGAGCTTGGCTCATCGATAAGTTGAGCCAGCCGGCGGTACGCGGCGTAGTACTCCTCCATCAGATGGAATGGCACGTCCGTGATGGCTGAAAGGGAGCGATTGTTAAACCGGATACCCACGAGCGCGCCATCGGGAGATAACTCAATCATCGGCTGGCGAGCGGTCAAGCAGACGCCAGGCTCTCCGGAGTACTCGAAGCGGGCACAGTAGTCGGCCAAAAGATCAAATCCCTTGGGATTTTCCGAACGCAGTTTGAGCGCTGCGGCAAATCCATCCACCACCATGTTCTCCCCTCCGGCCGCTGAACTCTCAAGGCAATGCAGAACTTGTACCGTGGGAACGGGGTCGCGATACGGGTTATCGGTATGCGCTTGAAGCGCAAGGCCCGTAAACGCTAAATTAGTTGGGTTCACCTCAGTGCGCACCTCAAACAGCCGCCCGTAGTTTGTCTCTCGCACATATCCGAAAAGCTCTACTATCTTGAAGAGCGCCTCCGGCTCAGCGGGCGTGTTCCGAACCAGCGCGAACCCGTAGCGCAGGATGTTGCCAAGCCAGTCGCCGAGCGCCTCCCCATCGCTTTGAAGATGCTCAAAATCACCGATCGGCAGATTTTCCTCGAGATCACAATTCCAAAGCGTGACGCCGGATTCCAGTCTTGCTCGTTCGCGTGAAATGTCGCGATCATAAGCCCGCTCACCCAGCCAATCGAGCTGAAAACGCACAGACTTAGCCTCAGGCAAAAACCGCACGTCCACGTGCCCATCGTCCGTTAGGACAGCAGTATCAATTGTTGTGTTCCG
Organism: Gammaproteobacteria bacterium; assembly: GCA_010025385.1. GTDB lineage: Bacteria > Pseudomonadota > Gammaproteobacteria > Arenicellales > UBA868 > UBA868. The sequence goes on from RGTL01000051.1 coordinate 4,448, forward strand.
CGGAATATCGCCAAGCGTAATCAGTCGCTGACCGTTGCCGGGTGCTCGAGTCTGCGCATCCTGTGCGTTATCTCTGAGCCATATCGCGTGAAAGCGAAGCGGTCCTGCGTCTGACTGCCAGGTCAGAAATGTTCCGGAAGGATCAACGGTGACAGATGTCATAACTGACTTTTGGGACAAGAGTAAGCGTGAGCGCTCTTGCGCATTCTACTTTTTAGAACGCTTAAGTCTCTAGCCCTCGACAGCAACAGGAGGAATGAATAGGTGTTTCCGTCGCTGCGGAGGCTTCCTGCAGCAGCTTTTTGAACTGCGCAGCCTCATCAGCGTCTTTACGGCGCTCGAGGCACTCCACCAGCCCATGAAGCGCCCACATATTTTTTGGATGTTGCGCGCATCGATGTACCGTAGCAGTCAGTCCAAGATCATCACGATACACCTGCTCCGCCTCGTCATATTCACCCTGCTCCATGAGAAGTGCTCCGAGCGCATGACGCGGCGGATGCATCCAGGGCCAGGGCTCCGAGTAATGAAGGGCATCGCAACGCTGCACTGCTTCGCGCAGGTGGCTAAATCCCTCCTGATGATTACCGCGATGGTACGCAAGCTCACCCAGAAGCATCGCTTCACCGACGCCCAACGTCTGCCGGGCGGGGTTATTGAAAAATCGTCGATCCTCAGGGACGCCGTCAAGTGCGGCATAAAACAATGCCTTGTGTTCTTCGGCAGCGTCAAATTTCTTAAGGGCAGCCGACGCGACTCCCTTCGCATAATGATGCATAGCTGTAGAGACACAATAAAGATCAGCAGGCTGCGGTAGCGGGGCATCAATAATGTCCTGCCACTTTCCAAAGCGGACCAACACATGCATGCGCATTGAAAAATACCCCTCCATCGTGCTGGCGATGAACGGACGCTTTTCCTGACTGATAACCGCCTCAGAAAGGTTCTCACACATTTCATCCGCCGCCAGAAGCGCCGACTGGTTCTGACCGGTCATCATGCTTGCATACATCATCAGATGCAGGTCGTGGCAGCGCGAGGTCGTGTAGTAATTGAAAGGGCCGGCATAAGCGAGGTATTTTCGATCTGCCGCAATTGCGTCTCGACTGATCTCAACAGCCCGCTGATAGTCACCGCAAAGAACGTAAATGTGTCCAGGCATATGGTGGACATGCCCGGCATCAGGACAAAGATTGCCCAAGCGTTCCGCAGAACGCATCGCGCGCTCCGGCGTAGGCGACATTTCCAGCAGGTGGATATGTAGATGCAATAGTGCCGGATGCAAAGGATGATTGGCGGCGTCCAGGCGGCTAATCGCTTCTTCGCATACCGCAATTGCCTCGAGGGTATCCGCACCTGCCATCGGCTGGCCCTGCTCAACATCCCATAGCTGCCAAGGCGTTCGATTCATCATTGCTTCAACAAAAAGTGCCGCAACGTCGGGACTTTCCGGAAACTTCTCGTGCACCCGCCGCATTGCCTGCGCGTAATCATCGTTCCAGCGATCGAACTCGGTTTGTTGAACCGGATGATTTTCTTGAAACTTTTCAGATATCGCGAGCACAAGGGCTTTCTCAATGGGACTGACGCGATCAACGCCGGCAAGCGCCTTCATCACGTGCTCGTAGCAAAGTGCGGTACAGCGCTCTACTTCAATCTCGCTGAGATCGCTCCACGCTATGTTGTAAAACGGGCCGCCTGCATAAGCCACACCCCAATGGAGCATGGCGCAGTCTGGGTCGTGCGCCAGACCTTGCTTGAAGCACTGCAGGCCTTCATCTTGGTTGAAGGCGTAACACCAGTTCAGACCTTGATCAAACAGCCGCTGTGCCCTTGGGGATAGTGTCGTAATCGAAAACGAATGCGGACCCAGATCAAACGACAGTAAAGCTTCTTCAGATACGTCCATAAACTTACGCTTTCACGAAGTACTAAGTCACCGCTCCTTTTGGAGGGAGGCGGTCATTAAATGCCGTCAAGTGCATTACTCGCCGATCATCGGGGGCAAGACTGCCCGTAGCGGAATGCCAGACCGCGTGGTTGTACCAGATCACGAGATCCCCGGGCTGCCAGGGGTGAACATAGACATGGTCGGACGCAACGGCCGGCGTCATCCACTTTTGCACGCAAAGGCGCGATTCGACGGTGCCCAGAAAGACGGACGGCTCTTCATGAGCGTCTTCAAGAAAGGCAAGACACCTAGGCTGGGGCATAAGTGCCGCTTTACCGGTGTAAGGGCAACGCCATACCAGGGGATAAACCTGAGCCAGGGGATCATTAAAGGCTTGTCCAGGGCTCTCGGCGCCCCGCTCAAAACATGCCTCGGATTCAGAGTCCGCCACGCGAAGTCCATCGGCCGTATTGCCGAGTCGATACGTAGTCTCAAAAGGTCTCGGAAAGTAGTGCACGCGGGTACCTAGGCACTGGCTTTGATCCATAGCCGACAAAAGGTCAAAGGCGATTCGCCCGCTGGCAAAGGCTGTCGCGCCCGCAGCACACCAAACGGGATCGCCTCCATTGGCCAGGTCTATCCATCTCCCTTCGCTCTGTGGCGCCTCCAGACAGCGCATTTGGGTGTAAAGACCGGGAGCGTGCTCGTAAAAAGGTCCATCAATATGCCATTGCAATCCACCGCCTCCGAGCACCTGAGAGCCTTTGGATTTACCGTATGCGGTCCGATCGCCGCCCAGAGTCACCTGCAAACCATGATGATTGATCTGACCCTTACCAAGGACCAGTACACCGGGCTCGTCGGGAATTTGATACGTGCCTGCAAGGTTGCCTTGGTCAACCTTGAAGCGCTCCCAGGCATTCTCAGTCTGATCCCGCCAAACATTTTTGGCTTGCGGGTATATCAATCGGTAAAACATTACTTCCTCAGCTGGCGTTAGCTCATTTTGCCGGGGAATCACCAGTAATTGATGTTCATGCAAAGCTGTCTGAAGTTGGCCGATCTCCTCGGGGCTCACGCTAGCGCAACGGAGACCGTTGACGCGGACACCAAACGGGGCATTGGGTATGGGCTCAATTTGCATCACGCTCACGCCTAATTCTTAAACCGTGGGATCACCCACCTGCCGCAGGAAACGATTCGCCATACACCCGTCGAATACTTGGGCGTTGCGCCACAGCCTCGGCAATTCGTTTGACATTCGGAAAATTATCAACCACCGGATGGCCCTTCTCCGGCGTCAGCCAGGTCGTGAGCATGAAAAGATAGATATCCGCAGCACTAAATGAGGAACCCAAAAGCCACGGATTACTCCCGATCTGACCGTCGATGACGTTCCATGTCTCTACCAGACGCCGATTGCCGCGAGCAACCGCACTTGATTCATCCGACGCTTGATCAACGAAACGATCCGGGTAGTACGTCAGCTGAAACGCGTTCTGGATTGAGCTCGAGAAGTAGACCAGAGTCTGCAAAAAGACATGTCGCCCCGATTCACCTGGAGACGGCCCGAGCTCAGCCTCGGGATGTCGATCACAAAGGAAAATCGTAATGGCCGCGCATTCGTACATAGCCTGATCGCCCCATTTCAGGACCGGCACCCAGCCGTTTGGATTTAATGCAAGCTGTTCGGCCGGACGGGGCTTCTCTCGATCAATCGTTGTAGGGATCAACTCGTAATCCGCCCCGATTTCCTCAAGCATCGCGCGAACCCCCATCGAGGCGCTGCCGAGTGCATAAAAAAGTTGATAACGCATCAATTTCCCTCTAGCTTGATCGCATAAATGGAAGTTCGACAACCACCCCAGACTGAACATCGCCGTTAGGCATTTCGACCGCTATGGCCGCGCCCGGATTCCAAGCCTCTTGCTTGATCAAGGAGAGACCCACATTTTTCTCAAAAAAAGGTGACCAGATCGCGCTCGTGATTTGCCCAACCTTGCGGCCGTCGGCAAAAACAGGCCACGGTTTACCGCACGGCGGACAAGGCCCGCCGTCGATCAGAACGCCCCGCATACGCTGCGAGGGACCTGCTTGTGCAATCGATTCAAGCGCTTCCCGTCCGATGTAGTCAAACTCACCACCCAAATGACAAAACCGATCGAGGTTCGATCGAGCGACCACGAGGCGATGACCGGAAAAGTCCCCCTCGACAAACTCAAAATACTTGGCCGAGCGAACCTTTTCGCCAAATACCCGGGCGACACACTCCTCGGCCTTAGGGCCCTGCACAGCCAGCGGCCAAACGTCCGGTTCATCAACCTCCACATCCAGGCCCCGACCCAGCGCAAGCCCCTTCGCCCATAACAGCACATCTGAATCGGCAATCGAAAACCAAAACCAGTCTTCGGCGCGCTTGATGACCACCGGATCATTTAGCAGCCCGGCCCGATGATCTATCAGGGGAGCGTAAAAGCATTGTCCGGTGCTCATGGAACGCAGATCGCGCGGCGTCATCCATTGTGCCAGCCGGGCCGCGTCAGGACCTCGTAGCTCCACCTGGCGCTGGCATCCCACATCCCAGAGCTGGACGTGTTCTTTTAGATGCCAGTAATCTTCTTCGACCGTTTTTTGAAAGGATTTGGGCAGCAACGTATGGTTGACGATGGAGTACCCGCTCACCCCTAGTTTTTCTACGCTGTCCGTGTAGGGCGTTCGGCGATTTCGTCTCGAGGTGACCAGGCCGGACGACATGGGGGTTAACGATCAGCCTGCGACCACCAGGTCGAATGACCATGGGGGGCGATAATGATGGGCACGTGAATACGGTCCGCAACGAAAGTCAGATCCAGTCGAAACACGGCGTCGCCGATCGGTGATCGAGACAGCCCGGACGAGAGCTTTTGAGAAGCAAAGTAATCCGCGCATCCGAAAGCCAGTTCGTAACGGACCGCTTCATTATCAGCAGCCACGTCCACCTCTATTGCGATGCGGCCGGAGGCATCCGCACGTGTTTGCACCAGAAGTACACGGGTACCATCGACATGCAGTCGATGACAGGCCACCTCGATATTCGCTGCATCCGTACCACCAAGGGCGTCCAGGACGTGGGAGGAAATGACTTTCACGATTTGCTTACTCGATCGACGCCTTATCGCGCTTGCTGGTCACTGCCGCCACAATCGGACTGATCACGCCGCGGGTTCGCACGTCCACGCATGCGGTTTTGCCGCTCGCCAGCGCACGTTTTACCGCGGGCGCAATGTCTTCCGCTCGCTCTACCCGCTCACCATAACCGCCAAGGCCTTCAAACATTTTATGAAACGGAATATCCCTGAAATCAGTCGCCACATGACGTGGCGTTTCAAATAGTCGTTCCTGCTGCTGGGAGATCGTCGTCAAGCCGCCATTGTTATCAATGACGACGGTGATCGGAAGACCCTCCTGAAATGCCGCTTCGATGCTTAATCCT
>RGTL01000501.1 GCA_010025385.1 Gammaproteobacteria bacterium
AATGCGATCGAGGCCGTGCTCGCGCTAGCGTCTCTAAGCGGTGAAGATTTGAGTCACTCGACCGCGCAATACCACTGTGAGCTTGCAGATCGGGCGATTGCCGAAGGCGATCTTGACTCTGCCGAGCGCTCTGTGTCGAAAGCGCTCCGGTACCGACCAAGATTTGCGCGAGCGACGATTCTCCAGGGCCGCCTAAGGGCCGCTGGCGGGCATCATGCCAAGGCGATAGGTATATGGACAGATCTATTGAACGCCAGCCCGGAATTTGCTCACGAGGTCGTCAAGCTCGTTAAGCACAGTGCGGAGAGCCTTGGGGAGGCTCATCGTTACTCGGCGTTTCTGCAGCGGGCTATTGAGGCCAGTGGTGATGACCGCATTCGGTTGCTTTATTCTGACTTTTTAGCCCGGGAGGGTCGGGAGGAGGAAGCCGAACGGTACTTAAGGCATTGGGTGACCGAATCGTCCAGTCTGGTCGGACTGCATCAACTGCTGGAAATCAAATCTGAGCAAAACCGAGAGCCTGGCAATAGTGACGAATACCGCTTATTCCGACAGGTCACCGCGAAGCTCCTCCAGCATCGGATAGGCTACGAATGCCGATTCTGCGGGTTCCAAGGTCGGTCCATGCATTGGCAATGCCCAGGCTGCAGGCATTGGGATACGACCGGTCCGCGCGCTTCTGCATTGCTCACGCAGGAACTGTGAACTATTTACGTTGTCCGCGCATGTGACGAACGTCAATATGGGATGGTCCGCGATTGATCGGACGTTTTTTCAACCCTGACGTGTAAATACAAGGAGCGTAGAACATGAATAGAAAACTCAAACATCTGGTACCGGCTATGTGGGCCTTGTTTCGGGCACCTGCCTCGCAGATGTGGGCAATGATGTTCTTTGCATCGATACCGACCAGGAAAAAGTAGAGCGCCTGAATAAAGGACAGATTCCGATTTTCGAACCGGGTCTGGAAGCGTTAGTGCTGCGAAACGCGGCCTCCGGAAGGCTTCGTTTCAGCACCCG
>RGTL01000502.1 GCA_010025385.1 Gammaproteobacteria bacterium
CCAGATCCACCGGCAAAAATCTCATACGAAATACTGGGTCGCGCCTGTCCACCCTTTTTCGGGAACCCAAAAATCAGCGACCTTGAATCAGATCCGTCAGCACGCTGGACCATCTCGGTCAACTGACCAAGAGCGTCAAAGCTCGCGTTAATGACCGCATGAACGGTCGGGTTGTAGGTATTCATCGGCGCCGGCAATTCTGGCTCAAGGATTGACCCCGGACGCGTCATAATTTCGATCGCGTTCAAAACACCCTGATTGACGGTAATATCTTTCCCCAGCGATGAAATCACAACGTAGGCGCACGCTGCCTTTACGAGGGACGGACGGATGTTCGCGGGCCCCACCGCCTGGTCGTCGCTTTCTGAGAAATCGAAGACGACTCGATCACTATCTTTTCTTACTGTTACGGAAATTCTGATTGGTTGCCCAACTCTCACGCCGTCATCGTCGAGCAACCGGTCCCCAGTTGCGGATCCATCAGTCCACTGTCTGATTTCGTTACGAATCGTGCGCTCCACGGCCGCGATACGCTGGCCAATGGCGCTATCAATCGTGTCCCTGCCATACTTATCCACGAGCTCTATGATTCGATCCAGACCAAGCCACCCGCATCCGAGCTGGCCACGTATGTCTCCCATCACGAGATCAGCAGACCGGCTGTTTGCACGGATCAGCGCCTCGATCTCAGGAGAGATCTCGCGGTCCCTAACGAAGCGTATGGGTGGAAAATGTATTCCCTCGGAATAAATATCGGTCGCTTTACCAGAGCAACTCCCAGGGACCGAGCCCCCGATGTCACTCTTATGAGCGATGCTGGCAGTGAAATAGGCTAGCTCATCGTCGACAAAGACCGGAACGATCACGCACATGTCGGGTGCGTGAGGGCTACCACCGATGTATGGGTGGTTCACCAGAAACGCGTCACCGTCACGAATACTGTCTGCCGGGTAACATTCGAGTACTGCCCTGATGGAAACCGGAAAGACACCCAGGTGAAGCGGTAGGACGATGTGCTGC
>RGTL01000503.1 GCA_010025385.1 Gammaproteobacteria bacterium
GAGCCGCCACAGCAAAGCGAATGAGCTCCTGCAACTTTTCGAGCGAATTGAATTCGAAACCCTTTATCTAGTGGGCGATATCGTCGATCTGCTCGCCATGAAACGCCGGGTTCACTGGCCAAATACGCATAACAAAGTGTTGCGTGAAATCATGAAGCTCTCTCGACGGGAGGGAAGCCGCGTCGTCTACGTACCGGGGAACCATGACTATGCATTTAGGACCCTGGTGGGTGGTGCGCTGGGTGACATGGATATCAGGCGATCGGCGGAACATTTCACGGCGACCGGCCGCCGCTTTTTAGTCCTCCACGGCGATGAGCTCGACTACGCTGTGCGCTACAGCAAGCTTAACCGCGTCGTGGGGGATTTTGCCTACGGCCTGCTGATGGGCATCAACCACTGGGTCGTCAAAATAAGACGCTTACTGGGCCTTCGTTACTGGTCGTTGGCCGGATGGGTAAAAAACAATGTTTCGCAGGCAGGCGCAGCCATCCAAGCTTATCAGGATGCTGCCATTCGCATGGCCAGCGAGCGAGGCTACGATGGGATCATTTGTGGCCATCTCCATTACCCTGACCTTTATGAGCGCGACGGAATCGTCTATGCCAACGACGGGGACTGGGTGGAAAACTGCTCCGCGCTGATCGAGGACTCGACAGGCGAGTTGCGATTATTAAAAGGGATCTCTCATCCGGATATGGCTGAGAAAATGATCTTTGTCGATGTGAGCAGCTCTATCTCAAGCGCTATAGCGCAGTAATAAAATCGAGACCCGACAGGATCAAAATCAGTTTCAGAATGAGGCGCGACCGATCGTCGAGTTCCTGATACGCCTTTTTGAGCCGCGCGATTTCTTCCTGAGCGCGCTCTCCCCCCGCCTCGATTTTGTCCTTGCTGGTATCGATGGTATTGGCCAACGCGACCCCCGAGGCCGAGACACCAAACCAGCGCAGGAAGCGGCGTCGGCCTGCGATACTCTCAGCCTCGTCGGTATCCACCGGACTAACCTCTTTGGCGTCC
>RGTL01000504.1 GCA_010025385.1 Gammaproteobacteria bacterium
CTCACGGGAACATCAGCAGATAGCGGGCTTTCAACGCCGAACGGTGCTGAAAGCCGCCGATGAGTCTAGGGACAGGAATCGCTCGTAGAGGGGGCCGATTTTGCTGCGGGTCGATGACTTGGCGCGGGCCTACGCGACGCGGTCTTTTGGTTCGCGACCAGAAAAGATCGCATCCAGGTTATCCAGAGCCCGAAAGCCCATCGCGTCACGAGTCTCATGGGTTGCGCTGCCGACATGGGGTAGCGCAAAGAGGTTCTCAAGCTGCGAGAACTCCTCGCGAATTGCGGACTCATTCTTGTACACATCAAGACCTGCCGCCCGAAGTCGACCGGAGCGTAGCGCATTAATCAGCGCATCCTCATCAATGACATTTCCGCGGGCCGTATTCACCAGGATAGCGCCCTTTGGAAGTTGGGCAATGAGCGCCTCGTTAACCAGATCTTGCGTCTCGGGTGTCGAGGGGCAGTGCAGCGCGAGAAAGTCGCTGATCGGTAGCAATGTGGAAAGGCTCTCATGAAATACCGCGCCTTGCTCTAACGCCTCAGGAAGCCGACGTCGATTGTAATAGTGCACTTGCATATCGAACCCGCGCGCACGTCTCGCCGTGACCTGACCAACGCGCCCCATGCCGATGATCCCGATGCGCTTTCCGGTGACCTGAGTGCCGACCATGAAATCGGGACTCCAGGTATTCCACTTGCGCTCGCGGATCAGGCGCTCCCCCTCACCTGCCCGACGCGCGGCGCCCAGCAGACACAGCATCGCAATTTCTGCGGTGGCGTCCGTGAGCACATCGGGCGTGTTAGTAACGATAATTCCTTTCTTCTTGGCGGCGTTGAGGTCGCAATGATCTACACCCACCGAAAAATTCGCAATGGCCTTTACCGAATCCGGTAACTTTTCGATAACCTCCGATGAGAGATTTTCGGTGTGGCAGGGCAGCATGGCATCAGTGCCTTCAGACTTCTGCAGAAGTTCGTCCGTCGAGTAGCGCCGATCCTCGGGGTTAAAGATGGGTGA
>RGTL01000505.1 GCA_010025385.1 Gammaproteobacteria bacterium
GCTCCACCATGCATGGATCCTGTCAAATCGTACGTCGTTTGTAAGAAAGACGGCAGAGTTTTCATCGAACTATAACGGGAAATAAAGGAACCAATATGCGTAAAGTAGATATCTTTAACCACATTTGGCCTACCGAGTTCTTCGACGCCTTAATCGGGCATATCGGCCAGATGACTGACATCACTTTACGCAGTGGTGCGGTGCCCATGATTACTAACCTCGATCGCCGGTTCGAGGTCATGGATATGTTTGGTGAAGGCTACCAGCAAGTGCTGACTCTAGCCTCTCCGCCACTCGAGAAGATAGCGGACCCAGAAAAAGCTTTGGAATTGAGCAAAATCGGCTCGGACTCGATGGCCTCTCTGTGCGAGAAATATCCTGAGCGATTCCCTGCGTTCGTTGGGACCGCGCCAATGAACCACCCCACCGGTATGGCGTCAGAGTCAAAGCGAGCCATTGAAGAGTTGGGTGCGGCTGGTATGCAGATTTACACCAACATCAAGGGACAGCCGCTTGACCATCCTGACTTTGAGCCATTCTTCGAGTACATGAACGAGAGCGGTAAACCGATATGGATGCACCCCGCTCGTGGTCAGGGATTCGCCGATTACCAATCCGAGGATCGATCTGAGTACGAGATCTGGTGGACCTTTGGCTGGCCTTACGAGACGTCTGCAGCTATGGCGCGTCTCGTATTCTCTGGAATTTTTGATCGCTACCCGAATCTTAATATCATCACGCACCACGCCGGTGGGATGGTTCCATTTTTTGAGGGCCGTGTTGGTCCGGGTTGGGACCAGATGGGCAAACGGACAAGCGACCGAGATCTCGGTGCCGTTAAAGATGCACTAAAGAAACCACACCTCCAATACTTCAAAGAATTCTATGCTGACACAGCAAGCTTCGGCTCAAAGAAGGCGATCGAGCACGCGATAGAATTCTTTGGTGAAGATCGCATCGTCTTTGCTTCAGATGCACCGTTCGATCCAGAAGGCGGCCCGATGTATATCCGGGAGACAA
>RGTL01000506.1 GCA_010025385.1 Gammaproteobacteria bacterium
AAGATTTTAAGACAGAGCAAATATGCGAACACCTCCTGACCTCTCTTGGGGGTCTGTGGTCAGAAGGGGTCGGTGTTGATTGGGATGCATTTGCTCGGGCGGAAACTCTTCAAAAAATAGGTGTCCCAGAGCAACCCATGATTCGACAATCATTCTGGGTCTCACCCGATGAAAGATCGAATGGTCCTGATCGTCCGCCGGCTGACGCAGAGCAGCTGACTCGCCTACCGATAGATTCCTGGTTCAGCGTCCCGACTCGAAAATCGAGCGGGTCGACTGGCTCTACGCCAGACGATTTGGGGACCGTTGTGCTTCTCGGTTCTGGACCGCTTTACGACATTCTTGCCGACGCGTTAGTAGCGAGCAATGTCTCCTGGCGGAGCGCTGCCCATCTGATGGATTCAAGCCTTCTCTCAGACGAGCGACTATTCGATCTTTTTTCCGAAGAGCATTGGACGATGATCTTCGAGAGCCTGGCTCGCGAAGAAGAAGCACCCACTCACCTTGTTCTCTGTTATGAATCTCGCTACCTGAACGCTGAGGCGTCGACTTACTCGAGAGCAATAGAACCTCTGATCCATCTCGGCAGGCAGGTAGGGAAGCGCTACTTCTCGGAACATATATCTATTGCGGTGATCGCACCCAAGGGTAGAAAAAGCCAGAATCCAAGCGCCGGACGGGCGAGCATTCTGGGCGGGCCTGTTCGTGTTATTCCGCAGGAGTTCAGAAATCTACATGCGGGACTAATAGAGGTCGTCGTCTCGGAGAGTAATCCGAAGCTTAATGCGCAGCTTGGCGCTTTAATCCTCAACGACATATGCTCCATCAGGGGTTCTCAGTGGATTACCCGCGATGGTCGGGCGCGGTCCCAAGAGTCCTTTGAGTCTATTGCGCTGCCTAACCCGGGCGCCCGCCCGCGGCTATTGCGGGACAACGGGGTATATCTCATCACCGGAGGCCTTGGGCGCATCGGCGTCACGTTAGGCGCCCATCTAGCTGAAAAATTTGGCGCACGGATAG
>RGTL01000507.1 GCA_010025385.1 Gammaproteobacteria bacterium
AGACTTCCGTTTTATCAGGACCCGGACGTTGGCCCAGCCGCTCGACGGAAATGGCTTCTAAGGTATTCGAGGGCGTGATCCGATAAATCAGATTGCCTCCATACAGCGCGTCGGTCGGTAATACGGCAACATTGGTCTCTGCTGCCAATTGAATGGAGACGGAAATCACTGTTCCCGTGGGAGGAAGCAGGTCATCAGATGTGAAGAAGGCATCGATAGAGCCTGTGTTATCTCGGACTGCACCGCTTACTCGAGTCAAAGACAACTGGTGATTGCGATCAGTCTTTGCGCTGACAGGTTGGGCATCGATCAATGACTGCGACAGTGTCTGTCCAACAGCAGCAGGGACTTGTACGCGAATCTCGCGTCCGGAATCGGGAGCGAAGATCGCGAGATTTTGATTGGATTGAACACGATCGCCGGCAACCACGTTGACTTCAATGACCTGGCCATCAGCAGGTGCTTTGACGGCAGTTGATTCGAAATCACGGATCGCGGCGCGAACCTCAGCCTCAAATCGCTGAATTGCTGTCTTCAATTGCGCGCGCTTGGATTCAACAGTCGATAACGCCAGCTCGCGTCGATTGATCTGTAGTTTTTGATTCACCACGGCTTGTCGTGCGGTATCGAGGTCTTGTTCGCTTGCGAGGTTACGTCGTCTGAGATCCTGAATACGGGATAGCTTGTGCTCTAAAATATCGAGCGATTCTTGGTCGAGTTGTAACGCTTCTTCATCTTTCAATTCAGTCGCATCGAGTGCGATGAGGTTTGCTTTGGAATCCGCTAAATTCGCTTTAGCTTGCGAGAGTTTGATCTCGGCATCAACCGCATCGAGTTCCATGAGCACTTGGTTGGCACGCACCCGTGCACCTTCGCGAACATGGAGCGATGCGACATCGGTCGCGATCCGTGCTTTGAGTGTTTGCGTGTCGGGGTTTTCGATGGTCCCAAAGCCATTGAATACTGGGGATACAGTTTCAAGACTGATGACTTTGGTCGAAACACGCCACACAGCGGCA
>RGTL01000508.1 GCA_010025385.1 Gammaproteobacteria bacterium
TAATGCCTGATTGTGAGGCAGTATGAACGTTAATATCTGTTGCTGTAACTTCAGAGTAACTACTTGTTCCGTTACAGTTAGATGCTCTAACTCTTACTCTGTCTACAGTTCTTACACTGCTTGACGTAATAGGTATTGATAATGTTCCCAGGGTATAAGGTGAAGCAACGCCTGTGTTAGCATTTGGAATGCCGCCTGTTAGCATTGAACTAGCACCATCAATTTGTGCGTATGTAAAGTTTGCATCACTTGTGCCTGCACTTGATGTACCTTCTTGGTTTGTTCCGTTATCTACTTCAACAATAGAGCCTGTGTCTCTATAAGCCTGTCCTGTTAAGTTACTAATCTGTACACCAGTTAGATTAAGTGTTGGACTTCCTGAGTTGTAGTATGGAACGCCTGAGATATATCGTTTTGTGCCTGCTGTTCCTTCAGACAATGTGCCTACGCTAGAAATAGTTGGTGTTGCTGTTACATCATCGTATACAACAGAAACATAGTTTGTATTACCTGTTGCACTATGTTCTAATCGTTGGTCGTTTACACCAACAGAGTAACTGCCAAGTGATTGTGTAATCTTAGCATCAAATGTTTGGTAAAAACCTGTTGGGTATGTTGCTGAACTAATTGTGTCATTCGCGTCGCGTTGGTCACTTACAACAAGTGATGTAAATGTACCATTCTCATTTAGTGCGGTTGTAAATGTTTTGTTACCACTATCAACACCATTAATAACTGCTGTTAGTGTTCCGCTTAAACCATTGTAAGCATTAGCAACTGTGCTTGTATCAATTGTGCCACTTATATAACGTCTTGCTGTCGTCGTTGTTAGCGATGCGCCGGCAACCAATGGATTTGTAGCACTATTGTCTGTAAATCCTGAGCAAAGTTTTGGACTTGTTCCTTGGTATGAGTCACTGAGTGTAATAGACTTTGCACTCAATCCATCCGGAGCAGCCGGTGTTGCATTCATTGTAAATGTAATGCTTGTATCAACATCTGTTTGTGCTGTAATGTCT
>RGTL01000509.1 GCA_010025385.1 Gammaproteobacteria bacterium
CGCTACCACTATTGTCGTGGTCACCGGATCCGAAAGCCGTTGCCCCAAGAACAGCATCAAGGAGCCTAAGCCCCAACCGATCGCGCCGATGGACAGTGCCCGACTCCACGGGACGCCGCTCAAGGACCCCCACCCTTCTCTCAGCATCCACCACAGGAATAAGACGAGCGCCGATACGGCAAGCCGCAATGCGTTAAGAGACACTGCGCCCCAATCATCCAACAGAAACTCGAGCGCCACAAACCCGCTGGCCCACATGAATATGGAAAAAAAACATTGAATGTTAGAGACAACAGGTCGTGTCTCTTGGGGCGGGAGGCTCACCGGGCAAACACCGTCTTTCGCTGCATGGCGCGATTTCAGCCCAAAGACTTACGCGAGGCTAGCCTAAGGACGACAAAGACCGGCAGGAAGCGACCCTGACCGCATAAAAAAGCCCCGCCTGAGCGGGGCGAGAACAGCTTAATCGCAACCGCCTTTAGTCTTTGGCAAAGGTGGCTGCCGTTTGGCTATCAAACTCAATCATCACGCACGGCTCATTGCCCACGACCTGCGCCTGATGCCCGGGTTTGCACTGATAGACGTCACCCGGGCTCAGGGTCTCGCTGCTGCCGTCTTCGTGATCAACCCGTAACTGACCCGATTGCACCACGCCAAGATGATGCGCCTGGCAACTGCTGGTTCCCACAACCGGCGCGATACATTCCGACCATACCCAGCCGGGCTGTGCGGTCAATCGCGCGACCTTAACTGAGCCCACATTGACAATCTCCATGGTGGTTTTTTCTGGGGCCCGCAGTTCATCGGGTGATGAAAAATCAATTTTCTGTACGCCTGTACCCATGATTACTCTCCGTTGTTATTGCCCTTCAACGTTAACACAAAAGGAGCTCGTGAATCTGAGGCCGACCCACTAAGCGCCTGGATCTGATCCCAGGTAGAAGCGGGTATTGAGAGGACCCCGGTCGTGCGCTGCCGATGTTCACGCTCTCTCTCACCTGGAATTTC
>RGTL01000052.1 GCA_010025385.1 Gammaproteobacteria bacterium
GTTTGCCCGGCTCTCAGTCTAGAAATTTCACCCAGTTATCGAGCGGTTCGCGCTCCGTCACCAGGTTATTTTCGACAGCGTCGGGATCGGCGTAACCGAGGGACATGCCGCAGACCAGCGCCTGCGTCGGCGGTATCTCGAGGTACTCGCTGATGATCCGGTGATACGGCGTAAAGGCCGCCTGCGGACAGGTATCCAGACCTTTACCGCGCGCCGCGATCATGATGTTCTGCAGGAACATGCCGTAGTCCAGCCAACTGCCCTGTTCAAGCACCCGATCAATCGTGAACATCATGCCGACTGGCGCATCGAAGAAAGTGTAGTTGCGCCCATGCTGGTGAAACATTTTTGCCTTGTCGTCGCGGGTGATGCCGAGCAGTCCGTAAAGATCCCAGCCGATTTTGCGTCGTCGTTCAATATAGGGCGACACCCAGGTGCGCGGGTAATACGGATATTCCTCCGTGTGCGCTTTGGCTGCCTCGCGATCGTTATAAACGGCGAGGATTGCCTCACTCAGTCCGGCCAGGCTTTTCCCTGTGAGCACGTAGGTATGCCAGGGCTGAATGTTGGTGCCTGACGGGGCTCGCGCAGCTGTTGTCAGAATCGCTTCGATCGTTTCCTTCGGTACTGGGGTCGACAAAAAAGCGCGAACAGAGCGCCGGGACTCGATAGCGTCGTCGACGGCGGCGGTGTTATTCATCTCAGAGGTGCTCACGTCTTACCCTCGGTTATAGGTAGTAAAGAATCAGGCTGGTGCCCAGCAGAATGGCCACCCATAGCACCATAGAGCCGGTGGGCCAGGCCCGGGCGAGCGTGCCTTCTGCTCCGTAGTGATGCAGAACCCAGCGCATCAGGTGCCTGCCGGTTTGGTGAATGGCGTTCACCCCGCTTTGGCGAATCCGCTCTAGCGAGGAGAGAATGCCTTTTGCCCAGCGAGGCGCCAGGCGCCTGTAGAGCCAGTCGGTATCAAGCGTGATCGACGCTTTTTCCGGTGGATACAGACCGGTACGGACAAGAACAGCAAAAGCGAGGGCGGCAAATAGCAACAGCTGGAGTTGCGTAATGGAATGCCCGAGATCCGCATAAGGCTCGTAGGCAGTAGGGTACGGTAACAGCGCATAAAGCGGGCCCGGGAGCCAGCCGATGGTTATGCACAACACCGCTGTTGCTCCCATCGCGAGACACATGTGCAAAGGCGCTTCCTTGCAGCGGATGCCCGAGTCCTGACCAAAGAACGCGAAGTAGGGAATCTTAATTCCCGAATGCTCCATCACACCTGCCGATGCAATCAAAAGCCCTACAAAAGTCCATACGTAATAGCCCTCTACAACGGCTGACATGGTCAGTGACTTCGCTACAAACCCGCTGAACAGCGGGAATGCCGAAATCGACATCGCGCCCACAATGCAGAACGCCGTCGTCCAGGGCATCGAGCGATAGAGCCCGCCAAGATCTGAGGCCCGGATCGTCCCCGTTCGATAAAGCACCGCACCCATGGACATGAAGAGGAGACCCTTGTAGAGGATATGCACAAAGGCATGCGCCACAGCACCATTAAGAGCCATTTGGCTGCCGATGCCAATGCCCACCACCATAAAGCCCAATTGGTTGTTGAGGCTGTAGCAGAGCACCTTGCGAAGATCGTTTTCGATGACGGCAAAAAAGATAGGGAACAGCGTCATGACTACACCAATGCCGATAAGCGCATCTGTCCCCGGAAACCCGCGAGCGAGCGCATAGATCGCGAGTTTCGTGGTAAACGCGCTTAAAAATACGGCCCCGGTGACGGTAGCCTGCGGGTAGGCGTCTTGCAGCCAATTGTGAAGAAAAGGAAAAGCGCACTTAATGCCAAAGGCCAAAAATATGAGCCATACGCCGAGGCTTGCGTCGCCAAGACTGCCTGCTGCGCCAATTAACTGGCCGAAGGCCAATGAGCCGACGTCCTGATAGTGCATGAGGATCCCCGAGAGCAGCAGGACCCCGGAGCCCACCTGAATGATCAGGTATCGAATGCCTGCGCGATAAGAGCGCTCCGTGCGGCTCGCGAAGATCAAAAACACGGAGCTTAAAGCCGTGATCTCCCAGTAGAGAAACAGCGTCACAAGGTCGCCGGCAAATACCGCACCGATAGCGCTGCCGACATAGAACATCGCAGTAACGTGCTCAACAGTGTTGCGCACGTGCAGCGCATATAAGGCCGCCAGTATCGCTGCGATATGGAAGATGTAGCCAAAGATAAGACTGAGTCGATCCACCCGTACTGGAATCAGGCTAAGTCCGGCGAATTCAACCTCCAACGAAACAGCGTCGCTTAAAAGGATGAGATGGGCGAGGCTGATAATCGGTAAAGCAAGCGCCCCGACCGCCCGTAGAGCGCGAGGCAGCAGCGGCAGCGCCAAAGCGCCCACCAGAATGATGATGCCCGGGGGCAGGCTATTCATCATAGTAGTCCTCGTCGCGCTTGAGGCCTCGACCCAGTCGCTTGCCTACGACCACAATCGCAAACAAGGACACAAAACCCCAAAGTGCGTAAAAGCCCGGCCAGCTTTCCCAGGGAAAACTGGCGTGCCGATGAAAGATGATCTCAAGAATTACCAGCGCGACGCAGGCTGAGACAAGGGCTTTAAATATCATCGATAGTCTTCTTGGTTGATCCTTGTTGTGGCGTGCTCTTGTCTATCGAAGCAGTGCTTCCGTGAACTGGAGAAGCGCGGATGGAAAAAAGAACAGAATCACGCACAACGTCGCGGTTGTAATGATCGCCAGTAGACAGGGTATTGGCGCTTCTTTTAAAGGCTTCTTGGGTTCTGCGCCGCCACCGAAAAACGCCCTGATCGGGATGGGAATCAAATAGGCGATATTGAGTAACGTGCTCACCATCAGAACGCCAACCAGCATGGCGTAACCGGAATCCAGCGCTCCGACGGCGAGGTACCACTTGCCCCACATCCCCGCGAGGGGCGGCAGGCCCGCAATGCTGATACTCGCAATCAGAAAGGCGCCCATGGTGACGGGCATCTGACGGCCAAGCCCATCAAGCTCGCTCACGCGGGTTTTGTGCGCGGCTACCAAAATTGCCCCCGCGCAGAAGAACAGCGTGATCTTGCCCACCGCATGCGTCGCAATGTGGATCGCGGCGCCGGCGACACCGGCCGCGCTCGCGAGGACCGCTCCGAGAACGACATAGGAGAGCTGACTGATCGTCGAGTAGGCGAGCCGCCGCTTCAGATTGTCTTGATGCATCGCGACGACTGACGCGCCAAGAATGGTAATGGCGACCACCCAGAGCATCAGGTCGCGCACCCCGTTTTGCGCCAGCAGGTCAATACCAAAGACGTAGATGACGATCTTAAGTAAAGAAAACACGCCTGCTTTCACTACCGCTACAGCATGCAATAAGGCGCTCACGGGCGTCGGCGCGACCATGGCGGCCGGCAGCCAGCGATGAAACGGCATGAGCGCTGCTTTTCCGATGCCAAAGGCAAAAAGCGCAAAAAGAATGCCAGTCGTCAGTGGCGATATTTTTCCCGCGAGAATGCCACCGGCCTCAAACGTCACGCTGCCGGTGAAATACCAGGTGGCGATGATCGCCGGTAACAAAAAGGCCATCGATGTACCGATCAGAATCCCAAGATATACGCGCCCTCCCCGACGGGCCTCGGCAGTCCCGGCGTGGGTCACAAGCGGGTAGGTGGACAAGGTCAGAAGCTCATAAAAGAGAAACAGCGTGATCAGGTTTGCTGAGAGAGCAACACCCATGGTGGCGCTGATCGCGATGGCGAAGAAAGTAAAAAAACGTGTCTGATCGCTCTCGCCGTGCCCGCGCATATAGCCGATTGCGTATACCGTTGTGACAATCCAAAGCGACGAAGCAATCAGCGCAAAAAGCAGCCCTAAAGGCTCAAGCGCAAGCGCAATGGGCAGTCCCGGCACTGGAGTGGCGAGGAGTTGATGGGGAATTTCTCCAGCCAAAACCCCTGGCGTAATCGATATCACCTGTGCCAGCAGCGCAAACCCCGTCAGGATGCTCATGGTTTCCCGAAGATTGGGCGATCTGCCGGTCAGCAGCACCAGCAAGGCCCCGACCAGAGGCGTCAATACGATCAGAAAAAGTGAGGCGTCAGCCATCACAGGCCACCAAAGAGCGCTTTTGCCGCCTCATGGGCCACGCCTACGCTCAGCTCGGTGTGAATGCCAAAGTAGATATTGGCGAGCGCCAAAAGGCAGGCCGGCAGGAGCATCGACAACGGCGCTTCACCAGATGGCGCTTCTTCAAGACGCTTACCCAGATACGCGATCTCCACCACGCGCCAGATGTATACGACGGCGAGAAGCGAACCGATAACGATGACGACGAGCACCGGCCACCAGCCTTTTTCAAGCGCCGCCAAAACCAGATACCACTTACTGATGAAGCCGGCTGTCGTGGGGATGCCGATGAGGCTGAGCCCGCCAATCAGGAAGACCCCCATCGTCCAGGGCATGCGATAGCCCAAGCCCTGAAAGTCACCCAGGCGAGCGCTACCGATCCGCCAGGCAATGCACCCCAGCGCTAAAAAGAGCGCTCCTTTCATTAGCGCGTGATTAAAAAGATGCAGGATGGTCGCACTCAGGCCGAGTTCGCTGACGAAGCTGATACCGAGCGTCAGGTAACCGATTTGGGCCACACTGGAATAGGCCAGCATACGCTTTATGTTGTGCTGGAAAATCGCAACAAGGGACGCAAAGAGAACAGCAACCGAGCCCAGCACGGCAAGACCGTGGGCGAGCGGCATCGTCTCCAGCGAGAAGCTTTCACCAAAAACCGAAAACAAAAACCGCAGCAGCGCATAGACCGCCACCTTCGTGGCGGTAGCGGCCAAAAACGCACTCACAGCCGAGGGGGCGTAGGCATAGGCATTGGGTAGCCACAGGTGCAGCGGGAACAGCGCGATCTTGAGCGCAATGCCGACCGTTAAAAACGCAAATCCGGCTCGGGCCGTGCGGGTATCGGCAACGGCCGGCAGGCGCTCAGCGAGATCCGCCATATTCAAGGTGCCGGTCAGGGCGTACAGAAGACCGACCCCGATAAGAATAAACGTGGCGCCAATGGTCCCCATGATGAGGTACTGGTAAGACGCCGTCAGAGCCCGGCGATCTTGTCCCATGGCGATAAGGACGTAACTCGATAGCGAGGAGATTTCAAGAAACACAAAGAGATTGAACGCATCCCCGGTAATGGCGATGCCCAGAAGGCCCGTCAGACACAAAAGCCAGGCGGTATAAAAAATGCCCTGATTCGACGCTTCGATCTCCGCCGCGACACTCAGTCGGGCAAACACGGAGACGACGGTGCTGATGGCGGAAACGATAAGCAACACATAGGCGTTTACGAGGTCAATGCGATAGGCGATTCCAAAGGGCGCAGCCCAGCCCCCGAAGGTGTAATCGATCGGCCCGCTGTCCAGCACCTGCGTCAGAAGCAGGGTCGAGATAACCAATGTGGCGGCGCTCGTAACAACGGTGAGCAGCCACGTCGCAAACGGTCGGTACAAGAGCAGGCACAACGGTGCTGCCAAAAGCGGGATGACGACCTGCAAAGCAGGTAGCTGGGCGCCGATCACAACGACTCGTCCTGATCGTGGATCTCGTCTTCCTCAACCGAATCATAAGCCTCGCGAATACGCACGACCAACGCGAGTCCAAGAGCGGTTGTGGCAACGCCAACTACAATAGCGGTCAGGATCAGCACATGTGGCAAGGGATTGGAGTACGGTTCAAAGCCGTCCTGCAGGACGGGCGCGCTTCCTCCAGCGACCTTGCCAACGCTGATATACAGAATAAAAACCGATGCCTGAAAAAGATTCAGACCAATAATTTTCTTGACGAGATTTCCGCTGGCGATGACCACGTAAAAACCGGTCATCATCAGAAGGATCACAATCCAGTAGTTGTAAAGGCCTCCAAAGCTCACGGGTCATTTCTCCCGGCAAACCCGAGAAATACCGTGATCATCACCGCGCTTACCGTCACCCCTACGCCGAGCTCCACAAGAAAAATACCAAGGTGCTGTCCACCGGACGGAGTGCTCCCCAGCACGTTGTAGGCGAGAAAGTCTGAACCCATCAACAGTGTGGCAACCCCCACGCCCACATATAAAAGCAAACCCCCGGCGATCACGATCCGTAAGATAGGCGCGGGTATCGCACTGCGCAGGGCGTCGGTGCCAAACACCAGGCCATACAAAATAAACCCCGTGGCAAAAATCACGCCGGCCTGAAAGCCACCGCCCGGGCCAAAGTCGCCATGAAACTGAACGTAGAGGCCAAAAATCAAGATCATCGGGATGATGATCTTGGCAACAATGCGAAGAACGGGATTGTCGTTCATTCGCTCGTACCCTCATGGCCAGGCCGTTTGCGCCGGCGCAATCCCAGGATGCCCAGCACGCCGATACCGGCGGTGAAGATGACCGCGAGTTCTCCGAGGGTGTCGTAGCCTCGGTAACTCGCCAAGATGCTCGTGACCACGTTAGGGATGCCGATCTGCTCAGGTGATTCGTTCAGGTAATACGGCGCGACGTGCTGCTGTGCCGGGGCCGCGGGATCCATAAATAGCGGCATGTCCAGCGTCCCATAGACGAGAGCCGCGCCCGTAATGGTTACCACCAGTATTGGCAGTAGCGGTCGGTGTGCGGGCTTTTGCTCATGGCGGCCAACCAGTCCGATGGTCCCGAGCATGAGCACCGTTGAGATACCCACGCCCACCGCCGCCTCGGTAAATGCGACGTCGATTGCATCCAGCACCACAAACATCACCGAGGCCAGCAGGCTGTAAATGCCGAACATCATGGCCACCGCAAAAAGATCGTGCAGTCGAATCGCGGCCAGCGCCGTGACAGCAAGCAGCGCCAGGATCGCGATGTTAACGAATTCGATCAGCATTCAGTCGCTCTCGCGTTCCAGCCAGGGTTTTCGTATGCCGTGAATGGCCGCCCGGGCGAGCGCGTGGGATGCCGACGGATTGAGCAGCACCATCATCACCAAGAGCGCCAGGATCTTTCCCATCAAAAGACTCCATCCCGCAGCGACGGCAAGACCCAGAAGAATCGACGCCGCGCCGAGGGTGTCGGTGATGCTCGCCCCGTGAAGACGCGACAGAACGTCCGGCAGACGCAGGATCCCAACGCTGCCGACGAGCGTGAAGAAGATACCGATCAGCAGCAAAGCCCCACTGAGAAAGTCGAGTGCAGTACTCATTTCGGAGGCTCTGAGTCCACGGGCTGCGTTTGGCCAAGGTCGCCAAATTCGGAAACCTTCAGCACCGCGATGGTGCCGATGAACCCGATCAGCACGTACATAAGCGCGATATCGATGTAGTGACCGGGGTCCCCGACCAGAAAGCCCAGCACAGCAATGATCAATACGGTCTTGGTACCAAGAGCGTTCGAGGCAAGGATCCGATCGTAGACTGTTGGTCCCTTTATCGCCCGAGTGAGGGCAAATGCCATGGCGATCAACAGCCCCACGGCGGTCGAGGCAAGAATCATTCGCCCTCCACTTTTTTATGAACACGTCGGGCCATCTCGCCGTCGGCAAGACTCGCGGCCGATTCGGCAGTGAGAGCATGGACCTCAATCGTGTCATGGCCCACATCAAGGGAGATCGTGCCCGGCGTGAGCGTAATGGAGTTCGCGAGACTTACCCGCCCCATGTCGCTTTTTTGTCCCGCCTCGATATGGACGATAGCGGGACTGATCGGCATTGTCGGATTGAGGATGCGCTTGCTCACATCCAGACAGGACAGGATGATCTGCTGAATCAGCCAGGGCGCATAGCGCACCAGCCCCGGGATAATCTCAATCGGCATGCCCTCATCATCGATCACCCCAAGGCGTCTTGCGCAAAATACCACAAGCAGTACGGATGCAAGACCCAGCCCGAGCAACAGCATCGACCAATGGCCTGATAAAAGAAGCCACGTCCCGGCAAGCACAAAAAAAAGCGAAACGGTTTTTCTCACGATCGGAGGCTCCGGGGACTTATGGCCACGATGGAAACGAGGGCTAAGCATAGATCAAGTGATCGCTTCCTTAAAAACCGTATGCGCATGAACATTAGGCCTATCCGATTCAGGGTTGCTCGCTCGCGAGACCGGCGGTTCGCAGTTGCGCGCGTGCTTCGCGTCGCCGCCGAACATTCATGTCACGCAGGGTTTTTTCAACATAATGAATGTGCATGTCCGAAGCGGTTTTGGCGCCTTGCGGATCGCCGTCGATGATCGCATTCATCAGGTGATAGTGCTGATCACGCAGATGCTTGAAGTTATCCGGGCGCTGATAAAGATTCTCAAGGTTGTAGTGAATGCTTCGGCGCAACAAAGAGAAGAGGCTTCGCATCACATGGACCAACACCACGTTGTGCGACGCTTCGCCAATCGCCAGATGAAAATCCGCATCGGCTTTTGCCTCCAGCACGGCATCGCCGGAGCCGTGCGAATTCACCATGCGCTTGTAGGCCTCGCGCAACGACACGATGTCGGTTTCCGTGCGCCGGGCGGCGGCGTGGTAAGCCGCCATGGACTCTATAGCGTGACGCAGTTCCATCACGTCTTCCTGCGCGTCGGCCGACGCGCTGATGAGCTCGAGCAAAGGATTCTCTAGCGCGGGATTGAGGCTTTCCGCGACTTCGGTAGCGCCACCACGCCGCGTGTGCAGCAGGCCCCGCGCCGCAAGTATCTGCAGACCCTCCCGAAGCGACGGCCGAGATACGCCCAGCTGGGCCGCAAATTTGCGTTCCGCAGGAAGTCGATCGCCAGGCTTCAGGGCACCCTCGAGGATGAGCTCCTCGATTTGACGCACTACGCTGTCGCTAACCCGCTCTCCCGCCATGCCTTTGGATCTCGTGGTATGACCAACAGACCAAATTTATCACCGATTGAATTTGACGCGTGAGCACACTGCAAGCCCCGAAAACGCGAGGGTATTTTGAATTACGGCGACGTTTGGCCGGCGCGCGAGCCAAACGCGAGTGCGAGAAACGACCGCATGTCTTTCGGTCGCTCCCGTTGATCGATCGACAGGGCGGCCTCGATAGTCCTGAGCAGGGTGTACGGGTAGCGGTCGGCACGCGTCACGGTAATCTTTTCAAGCGGCTCGCCTTCGCGACGTTTGAGGGCCGCAGGCGGTGGATTGCCGGTCATGCAGTTGTACATGGTGGCGGCAAATCCATAGATATCCGTCCAGCTGCCGAGCTCACCGTCCAGGTATTGCTCGGGTGGTGCAAAGCCATGGGTTAGGGTCTGAAATGAACCAAAGGGTTTATCGTTATCCAGCGCCTGCGCCGCTCCAAAATCCAGCAACAGGGGCTGACCGCTCGTGCGCAGCAGGATGTTGGCCGGTTTGATGTCCAAATGCACAACGCCCTGCTCATGCATCTGCATCAGCCCATCGCCTATGGGCGGAAACACGCGCTGAAGAAAATCCCAATCCAGCGTTCCGGCCATCTTTGAAATAAACCAGCGAAGATCACGACCGGCTTCGTGTTTCATCACCATGTAAAGCGTGTCGTTCGCTTCAAAATATTCGGTTACGCCAATCAGGTTGGGGTGGCGGATCTTGCTCATCCGCTCGGCTTCAATCTTGAAACGCTCCAAGCCGTGCCGAAAAGCGGATTCCGCGAGCGGCGTGTTGGGTTTCAAGGCGCCGTCCGGATAGCGTGTCACGAGGTCCTGGGGACAGAACTCCTTGATAACGACTTTCTGGCGGCTGAGCTCGCTGCTGGCGAGATAAACCAGGCTGAAT
>RGTL01000053.1 GCA_010025385.1 Gammaproteobacteria bacterium
CACTCCACGCCGGCCGCGTTTCAGTTTCAGTCGTCCGCGTTCCATGAATATGCGACCACTACAATTGCCTCAGGCGCACCAAAGGTGAACGGCGGCACCATGGTGGCATCCGATGCCCCGGGTCTCGGTGTCGTTCCCATTGAAGATGCCCTGAATCTGGTTGATACGTTCGAATAATGTTTTCTCTCGAGGCCGTGCTGCTATGAAGTCTTCCCATTGTTTTTCCGGTTTGATGCCGGCGCTGATGACGCCTTGCGATGCGAACCGCCAGCCCCAATTTGACGCCCTTTGCGAAAAGGCGCGCTCTCTTATCCAGGCCGGCATGAACAGCGTGATCTACTGCGGATCCATGGGCGACTGGCCGTTGCTCTCGGATACGCAGCGTCAGGAGGGGGTCTATGCGCTTTGCCAATCGGGTGTTCCTGTTATCGTGGGCACCGGCGCGCAAAATTCCGACCTGGCTGTCGCCCATGCCCAACACGCCCAAGAGGCAGGTGCCGCCGGTCTTATGCTCATCCCGAGAGTGCTCTCTCGCGGCTCCAGCCCGTCGGCCCAGCGAGCCCACTTCAGCGCGATCCTCGCGGCCGCACCCGAGCTTCCGGCCGTGATCTACAACAGCCCTTACTACGGTTTTGAGACCCGGGCCGATCTGTTCTTCAGCTTACGCGAAACGCATCCCAATCTCGTGGGCTTCAAGGAATTTGGTGGGGCCCACGCCTTGAGCTACGCCGCGGAACACATCACGAGCGGCCATCCGGATTTACGCCTCCTGATCGGCGTGGATACCCAGATGTTTCATGGGTATATCAACTGTGGAGCGGTCGGCGCGATCACCGGCATTGGCAACGTTCTGCCACGAGAGGTGGTTTATCTCGAGACCCTTTGCAAGCGAGCGGCAGCGGGAGACTCCCTGGCGCGGCAACAAGCCTGGGAACTCGACCAGGCCATGATGACGCTCGCTACCTTTGATGAGGGGCCTGACCTGGTGCTGTATTTCAAATACCTGCTCACGCTGCTGGGTGAGCCAGGCTATGAACATCATTTCAATCCCCAGGATAGATTGAGCGAAAGCCAGGCTGGATTTGCCGCCTCTCAACTTGCTCTTTTCCAGGCATGGTGGAACCATTGGGAGGGTCGACCTCACTAGGACTCCTGCACGCCTGCGTCCACCCGTCCGGAGAAACTCTATGAAAGATCACTACCGCGTCGTCGTCATTGGCGGCGGCGTCGTTGGCAGCTCAGTCCTTTACCATCTGGCGAAATTTGGCTGGTCCGATGTATGCCTTGTGGAGCGATCTGTACTGACTGCGGGGTCATCCTGGCACGCGGCCGGCGGAGTGCACGCGCTTAACGCCGATCCCAACATGGCGGCCCTTCAGGCCTACACCATCGATTTGCTTTCGGAGATCCAGACGGAATCCGGCCAGGACATTGGCCTCAGCATGACCGGCGGGATCACAGTGGCCTCAGCCCCAGCGCGATGGGAGTGGCTGCAGTCGGCGTATCGCATCTTTCAAACCATCGGCATCGAAGACTGCTATCTAATGACGCCGCAGGAAATCAAAGACAAGTGTCCGATTATGGATATCACAGGCGTGCTGGGTGGTCTCTGGTGCGATCGGGAGGGTTATGTCGATACAACCGGAACCGTTCATGCTTATGCAGGAGCTGCCAAGAAGCGTGGCGCTACGATTGTCGAACACACGAAAGTGGACGCATTGACGCAACGCCCAGATGGTTCCTGGGAGGTCATTACGGATAAGGGTGTCATCAACGCCGAACATGTAGTGAATGCCGGGGGGCTCTGGGCAAAGCAGGTGGGGCGTATGGTCGGTCTTGATTTACCCCTCTCGCCGCTTGAGCATCATTATTTATTGACCGACACCATCCCCGAGGTAGCGGCGCTGGATTTTGAACTCCCCATGACCGTCGACCTCGAGGGGTTTACCTACATGCGCCAATATCAAAAAGGCGTGCTGGTGGGTATTTACGAAATAAACCACAAACACTGGAATATGGATGGCGCGCCGTGGGATTACGGCATTGAACTCATCCAAGAGGATATCGATCGCATCTCAAACGAGCTGGAGATGGCCTTTGCCCGATATCCGGTTTTGACAGAGGTCGGGGTTAAAGACTGGGTAAATGGGGCCTTTACCTTTTCACCAGATGGCAATCCGCTGGTTGGGCCGGTCTCATCGGTTCCGAATTACTGGCTGGCCTGTGGCGTCATGGCTGGCTTTTTACAGGGCGGGGGGGTCGGAAAGACCCTTGCGGAGTGGATGATTCACGGCGAGACAGAGGCGGACGCCTGGCCGATGGATATCGCCCGCTATGGCGAGTTCAGCTCAAACCGGGAATACATTAAACAAACCACCGGTCAGTTTTATTCGCGCCGGTTTGTTATGACCTACCCAAATGAGCAATTGCCCGCAGGCCGACCCCTGAAGAAAGCCCCGGCCTGGTCGGACATGAATGCCGCCGGCGCCAAATGGGGATGCAGTTGGGGGCTCGAGGTGCCGCTGATGTTCGCCGAGGCCGGCTTTGAGGAAACCCCAACCCTGAGACGATCTAATGCGTTTGACCACGTCGCCAAGGAATGCAAGGCCGTTCGAGAAGATGTGGGCTTACTGGATATCAGCGGATTTTCGCGATATGAAATCTCTGGCCCCAATACTGAGGCATGGCTACGCAAAATTATTTCTGGCCGGTTACCCAAGCCAGGCCAGGCTCGACTCACCCCCCTTCTCGCTCCCAGTGGTCGACTGAAAGGGGATCTCACTGCATTCAACTGGGGCGATGGGCGATGGTGGCTGATGGGCTCGTACTATCTTCGCAACTGGCATATGCGCTGGTTCCACGATCACAAAATGGAAGGCGTGACGGTTCTCGATATCTCCGATTCCACGGTTGGATTTGGTCTTGCCGGCCCGAAATCACGAGAGGTGCTCGCCGCCCTCACCCATCAGGACGTCAGCAATACCGCCTTGCCATTTATGGGCTGCACAACCCTTGACGTAGGACTGATACGAGCCCGGGTTGGCCGACTGTCCGTTTGCGGCGAGCTGGGCTATGAAATCAATTGTCACGCGTCCGAACACGTTACGCTCAGGGAAATGCTGCTTAAGGCAGGCATGGAGCAGAATATTAGGGAATTTGGTTTTTATGCCATGAACTCCCTTCGGCTAGAAAAGGGTTTTGGAATCTGGAATGCCGAATTTACGCAGGACCGCACGCCCGCAATGACCGGAATGGATCGCTGGATCGACTGGTCTCGCGATGACTTTATAGGCCATCAAGCTGCGCTGAACGAGCGGCGCGCTGGGCCACCCGCTCAACAACTCGTCACCTTTGAGATTGACGCCGACGATGCCGATGCTTCCGGCTATGAGCCCGTCTGGCAAAACGATCGCCGCGTGGGGTTCGTCACCTCAGGAGGCTATGGTCACTACACCGGCAAAAGCCTCGCCATGGGGTTGCTTGATGCGGACTGTGTTCAAGCGAATGGTGCTCTCGCGATCGATGTCGTAGGCAAACGCAGACATGCCACGATCCTCACCCAGGCGGCGTGGGATCCCGTGGGTCAACAGATGCGTCTTTAATTCTCACTTAGCGATACCACCGGGGAACAGCGATGGCCCATCGACGAAGAGACAATCGTCGCTCCCGCATTCGTCACGCGGCGACCGCACCTCATTGGTTACGAATTAAAAACCCCTATCCACCGATCGCCCAATTTACCGAGGATGAAATTGAGGCCATTCATGTCACCTCGCTTGAATTGCTTCGCGACAAGGGAATTCGGGTTCTGAGCGCAGAAGCCCGGGCGCTCTACGCGGCCGCGGGCGCCGAAGTGAACCAAGACACCCTCATGGTCCGCTTTGATCCAGGGATGCTGCTCGATGCCGTGGCTCAAGCACCGGCCTCTTTTCTTATGCACGGACGTTCCCCGGATCGATGGTTTGAGGTGGGAGGAAACCATCTTGTCTTTGCAACGGTCGGCGGGCCGCCCCATTACTCGGACCTCGAAGGCGGTCGGCGCGCCGGCACGTTAGACACCTTTAAGGACCTGCTCCGCCTTGCCCAGACTTACGACGTTCTGCATCTCACCACCCCTATGGTCGAACCACAGGATATTCCCATTCATGTCCGCCACCTGCATATGACCCAAGCAGTGGTTGCGCTCACCGACAAACCCACTTTTATTTATTCGCGGGGCCGCGAAGCGGTTAGTGATGCCCTAAATATTTTGCGAATCTCCTTGGGTTTGTCTCCAAGTGACTTCGAAGAGCGTGTGTATTGCTACACCGTAGTGAATGCCAACTCCCCACTGCAGTTAGACGAATTGATGTGCGCAGGCATCATAGACTTTGCCAAAGCACGTCAGGCCATGATCCTCACCCCTTTTACCCTGGCCGGTGCGATGGCGCCCATCACAATACCCGGCGCCCTCGCGCAGCAGAATGCCGAAGCGCTCGCCGGCATCGCCCTCTCTCAGATTGTGCGGCCCGGGGCTCCAGTGGTTTATGGTGGCTTTACCAGCAACGTGGACATGAAGAGCGGTGCGCCCGCCTTCGGCACGCCGGAGTACGTCAAAGCCGCTTTTGCGTCCGGCCAACTTGCCCGCCGGTATCAACTGCCTTACCGAACCTCCAATGTAAACGCGTCAAACGCGCCAGATGCACAGTCCGCTTACGAATCGCAAATGGCCTGCTGGGGTGCAATCATGGGTGGATGCAATATCCTACTCCACGGTGCGGGATGGCTGGAAGGTGGTCTTACGGCCTCGCTTGAGAAATTTATTATTGATGTAGAGATGCTGCAGATGTTTGCGAGCCTGATGGAGCCTGTCGAATGCAATACCGACACCCTGGCCAAAGCCGCGTTCGACGAAATTGAGCCCGGCGGTCATTTCTTTGGCACACAACATACCCTGCAGCGATACGAGAACGCGTTTTATACCCCGCTGCTCTCTGACTGGTCCAACTTCGAAACCTGGAAGGAGAAAGGCTCGCTCGATGCCACACAGCGCGCTAACCTGATTGCTCGAGACGCTCTTCGCAACTTCATACCGCCCGCTCTGGACGCCGCAAGGGACGAAGAGATCAACGCGTTTATTCGCGAGCGCACGGCGGCCGGCGGCGCACAACTGACCGCCTAACGCGCTTAACGGATTACCCGACGTCAGCCTGATGACCATCCTCAAGAATCTGGAGCCCTTTCCCTATGTGCCGCTGGCGCATCTGCCCACCCCCATCGAGCCGCTTGCGAACCTGTCGAGGCACTTGGGCCGTGCACCCATCTACGTAAAACGGGACGACTGTACGGGCCTTGCGATGGGTGGAAATAAAGCACGCCAACTGGAGTACTACTTTGGGCAAGCAAAGCAGCAAAACGCAGATACCATTCTGATCACCGGGGCCGTGCAATCAAACTTCGTCCGGATGGCTGCTGCTGCCGCTGCCAAGTGTTCCATGCACTGCCATATCCAGTTGGAAGAGCGGGTCGGGGATACGGCATCTGAATATCGCGAGTCGGGAAACGTGTTGCTCGATCGTCTGTTGGGGGCCGTGATTCACCGATTTCCCCACGGCGAGGATGAGACAGGTGCTGACGCCAATCTGCAAAAGATCGCAGGGCAGTTAAAGCGGGCCGGCGCTCGACCGTACGTGATTCCCCTCGCGCCCGGGCATCCGCCTTACGGAACGCTCGGATATATCCGGGCCGCTCACGAGATCCTCACCCAAATTGATATGCTGGGCTATTCCGTCGATCGCCTCGTGGTGGCCTCCGGCAGCGGGACCACTCATGCGGGTCTGTTATTTGGTCTTGCCGCGCTTGAGAGCCCGATTCGCGTCACCGGCATCTGCGTTCGCCGCAACCGACATCAGCAGACCGAACGAATCATGAGTCGCTGCCGTGAAATTGCGGAGCTCATCGGCGTGAATAATCCCGTGCATCCCGAACAAGTCCAGTTGCTCGACGGCACGCTCGCTCCCGGATACGGTCAGGTCAACGAGGCGACCCTAGAGGCGATTGATTTGTGTGCTCGCTATGAAGGATTGCTGTTGGACCCGGTTTACACCGGAAAGGCAATGGCTGGTTGTATTAAGATTGCCCGAGACCATGATCGACATGACGCTCTGCTCTTTATCCATACCGGTGGTACGCCCGGAATTTTCGGATACAGCAAACTGCTCACGGACCATCTGCTTTGATCTTGTTAGCGGCACAGATCGTCCGCCATCGGCCACCGATCTGCCCTAGCGCCCGCCTGTGACTCCAGCTGCTCTCGCATCGGCCAACGCCCGCGTCGTTATGCATGCGGATATGGACGCTTTTTATGCCTCGGTCGAACAACGTGAGGATCCCGCCCTTCGGGGTCAACCTATCGCTGTCGGCGGCAGTGGTCCACGCGGCGTGGTGACCGCTGCAAGTTACGAGGCGCGCCAGTACGGCGTGCGATCGGCTATGCCATCTATCGAGGCCAAGCGGCGCTGCCCCCCACTCATTTTTGTGCGCGGCAATATGGCCCTTTATAAACGCGAATCCGAAAAAATATTCACGATTTTCCAAGACTTCTCGCCGAGCGTCGAGCGGGTCTCGCTGGACGAAGCTTTCATCGACCTTACTGGAACATCACGACTTCTGGGCTCACCGTCTACGATCGGTCAGCGATTGCGAGAGCGCATTCGGGATGAGCTGTCCTTGCCGGTGTCGGTAGGTATTGCGCCCGTGAAAATGGTCGCCAAGATAGCCAGCGGCAGCGCCAAACCCGATGGTTTGCTCGAGATTTCAGCTCAGAACGTTAAGACATTTTTATCACCATTACCCGTAGGGCGGATATGGGGCGTGGGACCCGTCGCTCAGGCGCGCCTGGCCGACCTGGGTTTCCATCTCATTGGTGATCTCATTGAAGCGGACGATGCATCACTCGAAGGCGCTCTTGGAGATTGGGGTCTTGAAATTGCGCGGCTGGCTCGAGGCGAGGATTTCCGAGAGGTCGAACCGTATCGCGACGCTGTCTCCTATAGCGAGGAACATACGTTCGCGAGCGATATATCCGATCGACTTGCGCTTGAGCCCTTCATTCGGGAACATGCCGAGTCGGTGGCTCGACGTCTGAGAAGGAGCGGGGTTCGCGCGCGCACCGTCGTTCTGAAGTGGAAATCAGCCAGACGAACGGGCCCGGGTGCCAGAGGCTATCCTGTTTTTACCCGCCGACTTACCCTGCCCAAGCCCACCGACGATGGGAAAACCATCGCCCAGACCGCAATACGACTTCTCAAAGAAAATGGTCCGCAGGGGGCCATACGCCTGCTCGGCGTTGGCTGTACCGGTCTATGTCATGACGCCGAAGATCAACTGGGCCTTTTCGATAGTCAGGAAACCGAGCGCCGCTCGATCCTGAACAAAACCGTGGATCAGATCACCCAGCGCTTTGGCAAAGCGGCGATTGGTGAGTTACCCACCCAGCAGCGAGAGCAGGTCGGCCTTTCCACTCAGGTTAAGCGAGGCGACGACTAGGCTGGGTCAGCGGTTCCAGTCCACACCAGGCGGCCACGAAAAGCGCGATCGTACCCGTGATGCGCTTAAGTGATTCAAGACTCACGCACTCATCAAATGCATGAATGTTTTTGGACACGGGCCCATACACCAAACAGGGGCAATCGCCGTACAGGACAAATACCCGGCCATCAAGATATCCCGGTGTAACAAATGACTCCAGGCTCGAGCCAAAGCTTTGGGCATGCGCTTGGCCGAGTACTTTCTCAGCATCACTGCCCTCTTCCAACACATAACCTTCGGCAAAAAAACCGTTGTACTCCACCTGCGGAGGATTATGCTGTAGGAACGGATGCGTCTTGGCATGCGCTTTGATGCAGGTCTCGATATCGTTTGCCGCTTCACGTGGGTCCACGCCCGGATATATCGCGACCCGTACATCCATGGAGCACCAGGAGGGGACAGACGATGCCCAGTCTCCCCCGGCAATCTTGCCGATGTTGAAATTAATCGGATGCCCGACGTCGCCAAAATACCGATGAGATGCTTTTTCAGCATTCCATCTTTTCTCGAGCGCTTTAAGCGCCGGGATAATCGATACGGCGGCCTCAATCGCGTTCGCCCCCTTACCTGCTTCGCGCACGTGCACGGGTCGTCCCCGGACGTGAATGCGAAACCAGATAACGCCCGTGTTGGCGCGGACCAGCATATTCTCCTCGGGCTCAGGGATAAGCGCGGCGTCTGCCCGATAGCCTCGGACCAAGGCAGATAACGCTCCGTTACCGGTACACTCTTCCTCCGTCACCGATTGCAGATGCACACGAGCGGCCGGCTGAAAGCCTAACGTGGCCAGGGCGTCGAGCGCGGCCACATTCGCGCAAAGGCCCGCTTTCATATCCGCGCCGCCGCGGCCAAACAACCAATCGCCTTCCGTCCACGGCTCAAAAGGGGGTCGTGTCCACATATCCAGGGGGCCCGTTGGAACCACATCCACGTGGCCATTGAGAATCAGCGATCGGCCCTTCTCGTTATCCGGGTGATGTGTCCCCACCACGTTAATCGCATCATCGTAGTTCACCTTAACCGGTGAGAAGCCCGGGTGAGATTGAATCTCGTCGACATCGATCGACCATCGATCCATCACATAGCCTCGAGCGTTCAGCGCATCGTAAAAACAGGCCTGTGCTTTTGCTTCATGCCCTCGGGTCGAATCGAGGGACATCATTTTTTTTGTGAACGCGATCTGTTGCTCAAAGCCTCGATCTACCGCATCGAGTATTTGCTCGACGCGAGCAGGGCTGAGCGCTTGCGTCACTGCAAGAGCCGTTTAGATGGCTGCAACCCCAGGCTAAGGCTCACGCCAGATACCGTGTGTGGAGCAGGACACGCAGCCACCCCAGTAGCTCACGTGGTCATAAGCGATCTCGATGGGCTCAACGCCGCGTTTGCTCAACTCATCGCAAACACGCCCTAGGCCAGCGGGAATCACATATCGCTTGTCGTCCAGACTCACGCCGACGGTGGCATAGGCCCGCGCCTCCGCCTCCGTCAATTCGATGACGTCCCAGTCGGCGATCGGCGCCGGCAACGGCTCCTTCAATTCATCCCGATACAGCAGCAAGATGCCTTCTGCGATAAGGACCATCGTACCCAGCAAGTGCAGGATGGTTCCGTGCATCGGCATCGGATGGACCTGATAACCAAAGGGCTTTATGTAATCTTCCAGCCACTGGGTGCCGGCTCGGTTACTGGCGATATCCGATTCGCCGACAAAGAGATGATTTTGATAACACACGATATCACCTCCTTCGAGATAAGGACCGGGGCCTCCACTCGATGGCGAGTAGGGCTGCGCAGCGGGCATGACCACATGATGCGTCTCGTCATCGGCCGCCAGCAGCGGCGCGACGACCTCCCGAAGGGGAAATACTTCCTTGCGCCGGTACGCCCGGCGAATGTTCAGCTCCAAATAATGTTTGCCTACTGTATATACGGGATCCGCAGGGTAAAGCAGCGACGCACCAGGTTGAAGGTCGGCGAGATATTGACGCTCCGATTCACTGTAGGGTCGCGGTCGATAAACCTTAACGCCGTGCTTTTCATAAAGCGCGGCCAGATTATCCAACTGCTCGGCGGTTTTCTCCCACCGTTCGGGCATCGCTTTGGCAATATCCAGCGGCTGGTCACCGCTCGCCTTCAGCGCCGCTTGCACCTC
>RGTL01000054.1 GCA_010025385.1 Gammaproteobacteria bacterium
GTCCACGATATCTCGCCATAACTGTTCTCTCTATCTCTCTATATGCTGTCTGGTGTTTTCTGTTTCGGTAACGCCGGTGAGTAACCTGATCTGGCTAAACCGGTGCTAAACGCGCCGACGCTTCGGCGCGCGGCAACCGTTATGAGGCATCGGGGTCACGTCTGTGATGGAGGTAATTTCAAAGCCAAGATTGTTGAGTGCCCTCACGGAGGAATCACGGCCAGGGCCAGGGCCCTTGATCTTCACATCCAACTGCTTCATTCCCGTCTCCTGCGCTGCCCGTCCTGCGGTCTCAGCGGCGACCTGGGCCGCAAATGGCGTGCTCTTACGACTACCCCTGAACCCGGCGCCCCCCGACGTCGCCCAGGACACAGCATTCCCGTGGCGGTCGGTGATGGTGATGATCGTATTGTTGAAGGTTGCGTGCACGTGCGCTACCCCTTCGGGGATGTGCTTCTTAACCTTTGCTTTTGTACGTTTCTTGTTTTGGACCTTTGCCATGCGATCAATACCTATCCTTATTTGCGAATCGGCCGCTTGGGCCCCTTACGAGTGCGGGCATTTGTTGAGGTGCGTTGACCTCTCACGGGCAAGCCGCGCCGATGCCGCATCCCGCGGTAGCACCCCATATCCATCAGCCGCTTGATGTTCATGGATATTTCGCGACGAAGGTCACCCTCAACCGCAATGCTGGCGACCTGGGACCGGATGCGATCCGCGTCTTCTTCCGACAGCTCGTGAACTTTGGTGCTCCTCGCTATCCCCGTCGCATCGCAGATTCGCTGAGCAGTCACGCGGCCAATGCCGTAGACCGACGTCAAGGCCACCTCGATGTGTTTATTCGCGGGGAGGTTTATTCCTGCTATACGTGCCACTGTTTCGCCTCTTTTTCGTTACGCGTGTGGGTGAACCCGGATCAGCCCTGCCGTTGTTTATGGCGGGGATCAACGCAAATCACACGCACGCTGCCATTTCGCCGAATAATTTTGCAATTTCGGCAAATCTTCTTTACGGATGCTCTTACCTTCATCGTGCTTCCTCAGTCTCGCGGTTACCGCGGCAGGCCCATCCCGCCACCGACCAACGAGGACTTCTTCATCAAACTTTCGTATTGTCTAGACATCAGGTGAGACTGGATCTGAGACATCATGTCCATCATGACCACAACAATGATCAGGAGCGACGTGCCGCCAAAATAAAACGGGACGCTCCACTTCACAATCAAGAATTCCGGAATCAGACACACAACGGTGAGATACATCGCACCTGCCAGCGTCAGTCGCGAGACCACTTTATCCACATAAGTAGCGGTCTGAACACCCGGGCGTATTCCCGGCACAAATGCGCCGGACTTTTTTAGATTGTCCGCAATTTCTTTCGGATTGAAGACCAGCGCCGTGTAGAAAAAGCAGAAAAACAAAATCATACCGGCATAGATCAGTGTGTATACCGGCTGGCCCGGCGACAGGGTTGTCGCGATATCCTTAAGCCATCCCATGCCCTCGCTTTGCCCAAACCAGCTGCCAAGGCTCGCGGGGAACAGAATGATGCTGGAGGCAAAAATGGGCGGAATAACACCCGCCATGTTCAGTTTCAGCGGCAAATGCGTGGACTGACCGGCTATCATGCGCCGGCCCTGTTGCCGCTTGGCGTAGTTGACGGTAATCCGCCGCTGTCCGCGCTCTATAAAGACCACAAAGGCCGTGACCAGAATGGCGCCTATGAACAAGGCGAGGACACCAATCGGGGTAAATGCGCCCGTTCGCGCCAATTCAAGAGTGCCCGCAACCGCCGAAGGTAATCCGGCCACAATGCTTCCAAAAATTATCAGGGAGATGCCGTTTCCGATGCCTCGCTCGGTGATCTGCTCACCCAGCCACACTAAAAACATAGTTCCGGTGACCAGCGTGGCAACCGTGGTGATCTTGAAACCCAGGCCTGGCACGAGGACCACCGGACCGCCCGCGGCCTGTTGCCCTTCGATCGCGATAGCGATGCCAAGACCCTGAAAGGTCGCCAGGAGCACTGTGCCGTACCGCGTATATTGCGTTATCTTTCTACGGCCCGCTTCACCCTCCTTCTTCAGGGTTTCAAGCTGAGGGATAACCGACGTCATCATTTGAATGATGATAGATGCGGAGATATAGGGCATCACGCCTAGCGCAAAGATCGACAGGCGCTCCAGCGCGCCACCCGAGAACATATTGAAGATATCGACGATCGAGCCTCGCGTCTGCTCGAAAAGAGCCGCCACCGCAGTCGGATCAACGCCTGGGATGGGGATATGCGTGCCCAGGCGAAAAACCACCATTGCGCCAAGCACAAACAATATGCGCTGACGCAATTCGGTCAGTTTTCCCAGGGAGGCTAAAGGCGACGCTGCCATAGGTTTAGGCCTCGACCTTGCCTCCGGCCTGCTCGATAGCCTCACGAGCACCGCGGGTTACCCCGATGCCGCGCAGGACGACGGGTCGCTCGATCGTGCCCGAGGCGATCACCTTGGCGCGCAACGCGTCATGGCGAATCACACCGGCTGCTTTTAGCGCCTGAAGATCGATCTCGCCCTCCACTCGTTGCAACTCATGCAAACGGACCTCGGCCACACGCGGGCGGACCAGCGAGCGGAAGCCACGCTTGGGCAGCCGCCGCTGAATAGGCATCTGACCACCCTCAAAACCGACTTTATGGAAGCCGCCCGCACGGGACTTCTGGCCCTTAACGCCTCGTCCTGCCGTCTTCCCTAAACCGGATCCGGTACCGCGGCCCACGCGCTTTGCATCGGGCCGTGATCCTTCGGCAGGTTTCAATTCATTCAACCGCATTTCAGATTTCCTCTACACGAACAAGGTGGGACACTTTATTGATCATCCCTCTCACGCAGGGCGAGTCCTGCAGCTCCACCGTCTGATGGGTACGCTTTAGCCCCAGGCCATGAACGCAAGCCAGTTGGCGAGCGCCCCGCCCAAACTTGCCCTTAATCAGCGTTACTTTTATTCTTTTCTCAGTCATCGCCCGAATCCTTGCCCAGAATTTGATCGACGGATTTACCACGGCGGATGGCGACCTGGCGGGGGTTCTGCACCCCTAACAATCCGGCAACGGTAGCGCGGGCCACATTGATCGGGTTCGTCGTCCCGATGACCTTCGCCAGAACGTCTTTAACGCCCGCCGCCTCAAAAATCGCTCGCATCGTGCCCCCCGCGATGATCCCGGTTCCAGCTGAAGCCGGTCGCATCACGACCTGGGCGGCGCCATGACGGCCCACCGTTGCATAGTGCAGCGTGCCCTTCTTTAGTTTGACTTTGCGCATGTTTCGCCGCGCTTCATCCATCGCTTTTTGCACCGCAACCGGCACCTCTCGCGCCTTTCCACGTCCAATTCCTACACGGCCATTGCCATCGCCTACGACGGTTAAGGCTGAGAATCCGAAGATTCGACCGCCTTTTACGACCTTCGCTACGCGCCGGACGTTGATGAGCTGCTCGATAAACCCTTCGCTATCGACCGCAAGTTGTTCTGCTTTTGTCGCCATACTGGTTCCCGTTGTTACTCGGTCCGCTAAAACTGCAGGCCGCCCTCGCGAGCGGCGTCTGCCAATGCCTTGACCCGGCCGTGATATCGGAAGCCCGATCGATCAAACGCCACGCTTTCCACGCCCGCCGCCTTGGCCTTTTCGGCAATTCGTTTCCCAACGGCAGACGCGGCAGCGATGTTCCCGCCGTTCTTGATCGCGCTTTTGACTTCTACCTCGAGGGTTGAAGCACTGGCCAAAACTCGTCCGCCCGTGGCGTCGATGATCTGCGCGTAGATGTGTCGTGGCGTGCGGAATACGCACATGCGGGTAACGCCATCTCGGGAGATCTTTGAGCGAGTACGCGTTCCGCGTCGAATCCTGGAAGCCTTTTTATCTTTCATGCTGCTAACTCTCTTGAGCCGTGTTCCGGGACCGCGCGTGTCAACCTGTCGCCATCCCTGTATTCAATTGCTTATCGCGCTTTACTTCTTCTTAGCCTGCTTTCGAACGACATACTCGCCCGAGTACCGAATGCCCTTGCCTTTATAGGGTTCGGGTGGCCGGTAGGCACGAATTTCTGCCGCCGCCTGACCCACCCGTTGCTTGTCTGAACCCTTAAGGACGATCTCGGTTTGTGACGGGGTCTCGACCGATACTCCTTCCGGCATCTCGTACACCACCGGGTGAGAAAAGCCAAGACTCAAATTAAGCTTGGATCCTTGCGCCTGGGCGCGGTAGCCCACACCAATAATCTCTAACTTCTTCTCGAAACCATCGGTTACCCCGGTGACCATATTGGCAATCAGCGCACGAAACGTACCCGCCATAGGCCAGGACTCGTCGCTCTCAGGTCGCACCTGAAGCGAACCGTCTTCCTCAGCAACCCGAATGGCCTGGTGCAAGGCAAGGGACAGCTCACCTTTTGGACCCTTCACGCTGACCGCGCCAGGGGCGATCGTCGCCTGCACACCGCTTGGCAGTGAGATCGGGTTCTTCGCTACTCGCGACATGACAATTACTCCTGAATAGGCTCTAAATTCTTTCTGACTAAATTCTCTAAGGGCGCGACGCTCGGAAAATCAGAACACGCGGCAAAGGATTTCGCCGCCGACGCCCGCGGAGCGCGCCTGGCGATCGGTCATTAGACCCTTGGAGGTCGAAAGCATCACGACCCCCAGCCCACCGTTCACGCTCGGCATATCCGCAACGCCGCAGTAGACACGCCGGCCCGGTCGACTGACTCGTTCGATTCGCTCGATGGCGCTCATGCCCTCCGCATATCGCAGGGTAATCGTCATTTCTGACTTTCCATCCGTCGAGGCAGTAGCGACGTCACTAATGTAGCCCTCGGCCTTGAGCGCCTCAGCCAACGCAAGCTTCGTCTTTGACAAGGGCATGGTGACAGATCGCTTACGGGCTGCGAGCGCGTTGCGAACGCGGGTCAGCATATCGGCAATGGGATCAGACATACTCATAGTGATTCCTTTTTACGAAGTGTCTCGTCGCCGAACGGAGTGGTCCGCGACAAATCTCTCTTAATTCCTGTATTCGATTACTCGGTAACGTTACGCAGGTTTTCGCTAAAGCGGGAAGAATTACCAGCTTGCCTTAACAACACCCGGCGCCTCGCCACGCATCACCACCTCGCGCAACGCATTACGCGCGAGACCAAACCGTCGGAAGTAGCCCCTCGGACGACCGGTTAGCGCGCAACGGTTCCGCTGTCGAGACCGTGAAGAGTCGCGCGGCAGTTTCTGGAGGTCGAGCATGGCTTGCCAACGATCATCATAAGAGAATGATTCGTCAGTCACCTTGCCGCGCAGCGCGTCGCGCTGGCCTTTAAACTGTGCACTTAATTTTTTACGCTTCACTTCACGAGCGATCATTGATTTCTTTGCCATAACAATTCCTATTTTCTTAGAGGAAAGTTAAATCCACGAAGTAACGCTTCCCCTTCCTCGTTGGTTCGGGCCGTTGTCGTAATCGTGACGTCCAGGCCTCGCAACGCATCAACCTTGTCGTAGTCAATCTCCGGAAAAACGATCTGCTCTTTGAAGCCCATGCTGTAATTGCCGCGGCCATCAAAGGAGCGGGCCGATACCCCTCGAAAGTCTCGGACTCGTGGAAACGCGATCGTGATCAATCGATCAAGGAATTCATACATTCGGTCCCTGCGAAGGGTCACCTTGCAGCCGATGGGCCAACCCTCGCGGATCTTGAACGCCGCAACAGACTTTCGGGCGTTTGTGACGATCGGTTTTTGGCCGGCGATCTTGGTCAAGTCCTCTACTGCGGAATCCATTGCCTTTTTGTCGGCAACGGCCTCCCCCACGCCCATATTGAGCGTAATCTTGGTAATCCGTGGTACCTGCATGGAGCTCGAGTATTTAAATTGCTCCATCAGGGCCGGCACTACGGTCTTCTGATAATGTTCTTGCAGTCTTGCCATTTTGTTGTTCTGCCTATCTGCGTCTAGCCGACGTCAATCATTTCGCCATCTGAGCGAAAAACGCGAACCTTCTTACCGTCCTCGAGGACTTTGAACCCGACGCGGTCAGCCTTCTTACTGTTCGGGTTGTAGATCCCCAGATTAGATATCTGGATGGGAGACTCCTTGGAAATGATTCCCCCGGTCTCACCCTTGTTTGGATTCGGTTTGGTGTGTTTCTTCACTACGTTGACGTTGTCGACCAGCGCCCGCTCGGTGTCCAACACACTAAGGATTGTGCCCCGCTTGCCTTTATCGCGCCCCGTCAAAACCACAACGTCATCGCCCTTACGAAATTTTTTCATGGTGTCTTCCTTTCCAACCTCAGAGAACTTCGGGCGCCAACGAGATGATCCTCATGAAACGCTCGGATCGAAGCTCTCGCGTCACGGGGCCAAAAATACGGGTCCCAACGGGCTGGAACTGGGCGTTCAAAAGCACCGCCGCATTGCTGTCGAAACGGATCAGAGATCCGTCAGAGCGGCGTACCCCGTGCTTGGTGCGAACCACTACTGCCTGGTAGACATCGCCTTTCTTGACGCGACTGTTAGGGATCGCCTCCTTAACGCTGACCTTGATGATGTCCCCTACTCCCGCGTAGCGGCGCTTGGAGCCCCCAAGCACCTTAATACACTGAACCCGGCGCGCACCGCTGTTGTCGGCGACGCTGAGGTTGCTTTGCATCTGAATCATGGTCTTCTACCGAATATGATTAAGAGGTTAAGTTTGGCCGTTATGTGGCGCGTCTGCTCTGCGTTGCGCTACGCGGAGGCCGCCGTGTCCTGGTCTGCGCGGGTCACGACCTTGACCAGCCGCCAGCTCTTCAGCTTAGAAATCGGTCGGGACTCTTCGATCACCACAATATCGCCCTTCTGACACTCGTTGTTTTCGTCATGCGCGTGCAATCGGGTCGATCGGCGGATGTATTTTTTGTACAGAGGGTGCTGAAGCTGACGCTCCACCAGAACCGTGATGGTTTTATCCATCTTGGCGCTCTCGACGCTGCCCTGAAGCGTACGTGCACTCGAGGCTTTTTGCGTAGATTGTTCTTCGCTCATGACACAGTCCTGTTTATTTCACTCATGCGAGTCTTAATTCGCGCAATTTGCCGTCGAACCACCTTGAAACGCGAAGGATTCGCCAACTGACCGGTTCCACGCTGCATGCGTAAGTTGAATTGTTCCTTGCGCAGATCGATAAGCTCTGCCTTAAGTTCTTCGGCGTTCATGCCGACCACTTTCTTTTCCGCCATTGCCGTTTAATCCTACGCTGCCTGACGTTTGACGAACGACGTGGATATCGGAAGTTTTGCTCCCGCAAGTCGAAAGGCCTCTCGAGCCATCTCTTCCTCCACGCCCTGAATTTCATAAAGCATGGTGCCGGGTTGTACCAACGCGACCCAATACTCGGGGTTCCCCTTTCCTTTTCCCATTCGTACTTCCAGAGGCTTCTTCGATACCGGTTTATCCGGGAAGACCCGAATCCAGACCCGCCCACCGCGCTTGACATAGCGGTTAATGGCCCGACGAGCAGCCTCAATCTGGCGCGCGGTCAGGCGACCGCGTCCGGTGCATTTCAGGCCAAAGTCGCCAAAACTGACGTTGCTGCCACGCACCGCCAGACCGCGATTTCGGCCTTTTTGTTGTTTCCTGAATTTTGTTCTTTTCGGTTGGAGCATCTAACCTGACCTCAGACTGTGGCGTTCGCTTGCGCGGTCTTCGGCGCTTCCATCTCAGAGGCGCCTGGGAGGATTTCTCCCTTGAAAATCCAAACCTTCACTCCGATCACGCCGTACGTCGTTTGCGCCTCAGAAAAGCCGTAGTCCACATCAGCGCGCAAGGTGTGCAAAGGTACGCGGCCTTCTCGGTACCATTCGGTCCGGGCAATCTCTGCCCCATTCAATCGGCCCGAGATCATAATCTTCACGCCCTTAGCGCCGAGTCGCATCGTATTCTGAACCGCGCGTTTCATTGCCCGACGGAACATGATTCGCTTCTCGAGCTGCTGACACACGTTCTCAGCAACGAGTCGAGCGTCCAACTCGGGCTTGCGGATTTCTTCAACAGCAACCTGTACCGGCACATTGTTATTCAGCGCCAGAATATCGCGGCGCAACTTCTCGATATCCTCTCCCTTTTTCCCGATCACAATGCCCGGGCGCCCCGTGTGAATGGTGACATTGAGCGTCTCACCAGCCCGAACCAGCTCAATCCTGCTCACGGCAGCGTTGGCAAGCCGTTTGCGGAGAAACTTACGAATCCCCTGATCGGCGACGAGGTTTCGAGCATAGGTGCTACCCATTGCGAACCACTTGGCGTCCCAGTCACGGATGACGCCTAGGCGAAACCCGTTTGGATGAATCTTTTGACCCATTTGCTAATTGCCCCCTTTAGCGACGTCGCTGACGCTGACCGTAATGTGACTCGTTGGCTTGATCAAAGGAGTGGCCCGGCCTTTTGCCCGCGGGAGCCACCGCTTCATAACTGGACCCTCATCCACCATGATCTGACTCACGCGCAACTCGTCGATGTCAGCGCCCTCGTTATGCTCGGCGTTCGCAATGGCCGATTCCAGCACCTTGCGAATCACGCCTGCCGCTTTTCGCGGACTGAACTGCAGCAGCTCCAACGCCTTACCCACCGGCAGATTTCGCACCTGATCCGCAACCAGCCGTCCCTTTTGGGGAGACAACCGGACAAATCGGGCGACCGCTTTGACTTCCATTTTCTTAATCTCTCTAAGCTAGTGTCATGCTGAGACATGCGGTAACCACCGCTCGTTTCGTCTCTTTTTTTCTATGGGCTCTATTCTTACTTCTTGCTTTGATCTGTCTTTTTTTGGCTGTTGTTTGCGTCGAATAGCATTTAGGCGGTTTTCAAATACCGGCAGCCCTACTTCGTCTTGCGATCCGCCACGTGGCCCCGGAAGGTGCGGGTCGCGGCGAACTCACCGAGCTTATGACCGACCATATTCTCGGTAACCAAGACCGGCACGTGTTGCTTTCCGTTGTGCACTGCGATGGTCAATCCCACAAATTCCGGCATGATCATGGATCGTCGGGACCAGGTCTTAATCGGGCGCCGCGAGCCTTCGTCTTTTGCCTTAGATACCTTCGCCCACAGCGAATGATCAACAAAGGGGCCTTTTTTGACGGATCTAGGCATACCTATTTCTTCCTTCTGCGAATAATCATTGAACTGGTGCGCTTGTTCCGGCGCGTTCGGTACCCTTTTGTCGGCGTACCCCACGGGCTAACCGGATGGCGACCGCCGGAGGTGCGGCCTTCGCCGCCCCCATGAGGATGGTCGACCGGGTTCATCGCCACACCGCGGACCGTGGGCCGGATACCAAGCCAGCGCTTGGCGCCGGCTTTTCCAAATTTGCGAAGCGAATTTTCCGAATTGCCCACTTCGCCGATAGTTGCCCGACACTCGGCGAGTACTTTCCGCGTCTCACCCGAGCGAAGGCGCATCAGCGCATAGGCCCCTTCGCGACCGAGATACTGAA
>RGTL01000055.1 GCA_010025385.1 Gammaproteobacteria bacterium
AGGAGCAAAATGGTGCCCATGTACGATACAAAAGTTCCGGGCGTCACGAACGCACCTACGGTATCGCTCAGCGCGAGGTAGATAATAAATGAGACCCCTGCACCTGCAATCAGCAACAGCAACGGAACGCTAATGGCCGCTACCGCTACGCGTCTTAAGGATTGTCGGCGGTTCGTCTGGTTGGCTGTTTCAAATGCGGCCTCTTCATCGCCGAACCCGGCGTAAGCCTTTACCACGCGATGTCCCTGTAGGGCTTCTTTGGCGACGTGCGTAATTCCAGCCATAGAGCTCTGAATCTTGGCGCTGGATCGCCGAAAGCGTTTCGAGGCCTTACGAACGACCAGGGCGACTACGGGCGTGATCAACAGAAACAAAAGCGTTAACTGCCAGCTGAGGATAAACATCCACACGACAAGACCGATAGCCAGCAACGAATCCTTTACACTGACCCGGACGGCGATCGTGCAGGCCTCTGCAACCTGCTCGAGGTCGTAAATCATTCTTGAGATAAGGGTTGAAGTGGGATTCTGGTCAAAGTAACGCGCTGGCAGCCTCAGCGTCTTGGCGAATA
Source organism: Gammaproteobacteria bacterium (assembly GCA_010025385.1). Classification (GTDB taxonomy): domain Bacteria; phylum Pseudomonadota; class Gammaproteobacteria; order Arenicellales; family UBA868; genus UBA868. Next base: position 572 of record RGTL01000055.1, read on the forward strand.
ACTGTCCGCGCAGGTCAAAAATCACCTTTCGCCCCACCCACGCAATACAGTACTCATCGGCCACTGAGCCGATGGCTCTGACGATAAAGACGCCCATGAGCAAAAACGGCGTCATTTGAATAATGGCGCGATCGCGCTCGACGAAACCGCCATCCATGATCGGTTTGAGCAAAGCGGCAAAGGCAACCTCAGCTGCGGCCACTAAGGCCATGCCAAGCAGGCTGATCAGGAAAATATGCTTATAAGGCAGGACATAGCGCAGCAGCCGTTTGTAGATCAAAGCGCCGGTAACCGGGGAGGGAGCCATCTCTAGCCGTCCACGGCCTGCGCCGAGAACATGACTTTCTCGATACCGGCCTTACGAGCCGCATCAAGCGCCCAAACAACCGCCTGATGGGTGGTTTTCGCGTCCGCCTTCACTACCAGCACTGCTTCTCGATGTTTTTCGGCGGCCACCCTCAGGAACACTCGAAGCTCGCCTGCCTGGACCGTTTGAAACTCGGAGGTCTCACTTTTCGATTCCACGGCAAGCTGATACTCCCCGCCTGCAGTAATAGCAAGGATTAGCCGACTGGGTGACAGGTCCGGCGCGCCCTGGGCACCCGCTTCCGGTAATGCGATCTCGAGTTTTGTTTCCTTATTGAATGTGGTTGAAACCATGAAGAAAATCAAAAGCAGAAAAACAATGTCGATCAGTGGGGTTAAATTGATCGACACCTCTTCCTCAGGCGCCGCTGCAAATCTCATGACGCGTGCCTCGCTCGAAGAATCTCAAGCAGCCGGAGCGCATGTCGCTCAATCTCATGGGCCAGTTCGCTGATTCGACCGCGAAAGTAGCGATGGAACATGAGACTCGGGATACCCACTGAAAGTCCCGCCGCGGTCGTAATGAGGGCCTCGTATATCCCACCGGCGAGAACCTGTGGATCGCCGACCCCTAAAGATGTGATGGCGGCAAAAACCTTGATCATGCCGATCACGGTCCCCAGCAGCCCGAGAAGCGGCGTGGTCGCGGCAATGGTGCCCAAAGCATTCAGATAGCGCTCGAACCCGTGCACGACATGCCGCCCGGCTTCCTCCATGGCTTCTTCGATGCGCTCGGGATGGCTCGACGCCTGAGACAGCCCCGCTGCAAGCACGCGCCCCAACGGAGAGCTTCGGCGGACTAACGCGATCCGATCCGGATCCATCCTCCCCTGTGCCAATAGCCTGTCGATATCGCTAACCAGCCCCTTGGGCAAAACGCGACTCGCCTGCAATGCCGCAAAGCGCTCGAGAATGATCGCCAGCGAAATAATCGAGCAGGTGACGATGGGCAACATCAGCCAACCCCCACTTTTTAGAAATTCAATCAAACTCGCGGACTCTCAAAATCAAGAGAATTAGGCAGACTGCTGCTCGCTAACGGGTATTTTAACCGCCCCCGTTCCTAAACGAGTCGTCTTATTCAGCGGGTCTTCAGCGCGCCCAATGATAGAAGCGCTTTGAGCGCGCTAAAAAGGTCTCGATCGTCCATCCTGTTTCCCTGCTGATCATGTCGATCTGGCCTTGTATTGCCGTATCAAGCACCGTGATTCCGTGTGCCCGATAGCGGGCAACGACTTTTGGATGCGGGTGGCCGAATCGGTTATCCGCGCCTCTGCTCAACAGGGCCCATTGTGGCGACACTGCCTGCAGGAACGGTTCGGTCGAAGAGCTTCGTGAGCCGTGGTGTGGCACCTGCAGGACGTCAACGTCAATACAATGAGCACATCAACTCCCTGCGAGCGGAAGGCGCCGAGCTGGCGACGAAGCGGCATTAGCGCCGGAGCAAACTGACCGAATTGTGGGCCTGAATCGTATAAGACTCGATGACTTGCTGTCGTGATCAGGATGGCCAGGCCCTGCCCTACATCAAAAGCAGTCAGCGAAAATTCTCCCGGCTCTAAAGGGCGAGACTCTGGCCAGGATTTCCCAAGCGAAAACGCTCCCAGGATCAACAGGAGGGTTACCAGACGCTTATCCTGTTTTGCCCAAACACCGACTAACGCCGCAACGAGGATACAAAAGCCAGCCAGCGGCGGCCATGGATCAACTGCAGAAAAAGGAAAAGCGGCAATTGATGCGCTAACGTCCATCACCAGCGCAAGGACTCGATCGACGATGTCCAGAATACGCTCTGTACCGAAGCTGCCGATGATTGGGGCTGCAAACAGCCCGATCAGCAGTAAAGGCACCACAATCAAACTAAAAATAGGAACGACAATCAAATTAGTGATCACACCGGCAAAGGAAACTACAAATCCGAAAAAAGCCAGCACAGGAAGCAGGCCAACGAATAAAAATACCTGGATCTGAAACAGTCTCTTTCCGGCGTGCCATAAGCGTCTGCTCCACGCTTTAAGGACAGTTGGAGATGAGATCGATGTGGTGGGTGCGCCCTTCCCCTGAATGCCGACAACCTTCCCAATCAGCCACACGGCTGTTATCGAAAGCCAGAACCCTGGCGTTGGTACAGTAAGGGGATCCACTAAACCGATAAGGAAAGCGGCTGAGGCCAGCACTGATTCCAAACGAGTGCGTCGAAAGGCGGCTACGCTGGCGCCAAAAACCGAGAGCATTGCAAAAGCCCGCAGCGCCGACACAGGAAATCCAGCAAGCTGCACATAGAAATACCCGAGCGCGCACCCCACGATCGCCGCAACGAGCATTCGTGGCACATACACAGTTAGGGCCGGGAATAGACGAAGAAAAAGAACGGCGGGGATGCTCAGCCAAAAAGCCGCCAGGCCGATATGAAGACCAGAGATTGCGACGAGATGACTCAAACCCGTACGCCGTAAAACGGACCACTGCCCCTCGGTAATCCGTGATCGGTCTCCAACGCTTAGTGCCCACACTATCCCGGCGTGATGCATCCTCTCGGCGCGCGCTTCAAGAATCGATAAAAAGGTAGCAAAGCCGGCATCCGCTGTACCCTCATCAATCCTCTGACCGCCCAAGACGTAGCCCTTGGCTGTGATCCTCTCGAGAAAAAGCGCCTTTTCGTAATCAAACGTCGATGCGTTTCGATAACCGCGGGGTCGTTTGAGTTTTACTCTCACTCGCCATCGCTCGCCTCGGCCTGGTGCGAGGTCTGTGCCATACCAGGTCAGTCGGATCTTCTTATCCTGAAGCCCCTTCTGGTCAGTCCCGGAAGCATCAATCAGCAGCGCATCAAAAACGATCCGATCATCAGAACGCCGGACAACGCTATCTACTGTGATTGTTACAACAGAGACACGATCTAAAAGAGCCTCCGGAACCGGTCTATCCAAAACGGCTCCAGCGTGCAGCACCGCCCAGGTCAATCCCCACACGAAAAACCCCAGGGGTCGACTCGCCCGCTTGGCTGTGAGGATTGCCGCAGCGCACGTTATCAGCGCCAGTGTTCCTGCTGCGGGCAAACTGGGCAGCATAACCAGTGAGGAGATGCCGAGCGCGAAATAAAACGCGGTCAAGAGTCGGGCGGACACCGTAATCCCAAAGATATGTATCTCTGGGAAAGACCTTAAACCTTCGAAGCGGATCCGCTCAGTGAACTAGTTCCAGGCGATTAATTCTGCAGCGGTCGCGGAAGATGGCCTGACTTTTTTAGCCTACCTTTTTTAGCATGCCTTTTTTTGGCATGCTTTTTTAGCCTGGCTTTCTCAGTCGCCCGTCAACCAGCTCAAAGTGCGTCGCAAACCGTGCGGCAAAATCGAGATCATGGGTGGCCACAAAAAGAGCTAAACCCGCGCTCGAGACGAGACTTAGCATAAGATCTTGAACCTCACGAGCGGTCTGGGTATCGAGGTTACCGGTCGGCTCATCGGCGAGTACCAGTGCAGGCGCTGTGACGAGCGCTCTCGCCACCGCAGCACGCTGGCGTTCGCCGCCGGAGAGCGCGCCGGGCTTATGGGACATACGATGCGTTAGACCCACCCTCGCCAGAAAATCCTCTGCCCTTTCAAATGCGAGGGAGCGAGTCTCGCCCCGGATCAAAAGAGGCATCGCAACGTTTTCAAGCGCTGAAAACTCCGGCAATAAATGATGAAACTGATAAACAAATCCAAGACTTGAATTACGTAAATCACCCATCTGTTTAACCGAGAGATCTTTAAGCACTCTTCCGTTCAGCGCGATATCACCAGCCGACGCTGTCATGAGGCCGCCCAATGTTTGCAAGAGCGTGCTCTTACCGCTGCCCGACGCACCGGTCACCACGACCGACTCTCCTGGGGCAATGGCAAAATCAATGCCCTTCAATACCTCGACAGCAGAATCCGCCTCGGTGAACTGCACCTTTAGGTCGCGGCACTCCAGCACCCAGCGCGGGGCGGATAAATCACTCATAGCGCAAGGCCTCGGCTGGATCGGCGCGCGACGCCCGCCATGCGGGGTACAGCGTGGCCAACAATTACGTAGACGCTGGCCGGGAAGAACTCTATGCCAAAAAGATTTTCGACCCATGGCACTAGAGTCTCGATGTTGATCGCGGTCAGCACACCAGTGATCCCGCCGACGATGGTTCCACCAAAGCCGATGACGACGCCTTGCACGATAAAAATGCCCATGACCCCGAGGGGCGCTAATCCAAGCGTGCGCAAAATGGCCACATCGGCGCGCTTATCGGTAACCACCATGACCAGGGTAGAGACGATATTGAATGCGGCGACAGTGATGATCAAGAAGAGAATCACAAACATCACGCGCCGCTCTATCTTAAGCGCGGAGAAGAAATTAGCATGCTCGATGGTCCAGTTGCTGACCCGTACGCTGGAACCAAGACGCTTTTGAAGCTGAGTGCTGATCAAAGGTGCCGCGTAGACATCGTCGATCACCAGGCGAAGTCCGCTGATCCCTGCATCGGCCTCCAGAAGTTTTGCCGCGTCATCAAGATGCACGAGCGCGAGACTCGAGTCGTATTCATACATATCCATTTCGAAGACGCCGCTCACCGTGAAGCGCTTCATTCTGGGCAGTAGGCCCGCAGGCGTGATTTTCCCCTTGGGCGCGATGAGCGTGACTCGATCCCCGGCGCCGACGCCAAGGCTTCTAGCCAGCTGCGAACCCAGAACGATATTCCAGGAACCACTTTTGAGGTCGCCAGCCGAGCCACTCTTGAGGTGAGAGAGGACCTCAGAGACCTGCAATTCCAGTTCGGGCTCGACACCTCTGAAAAGAACCCCAGACACGGCGTTGCCACGGGTGACCAACCCCTGACCGAGGATATAGGGGGCAGCGTCGAGCACGCCGCTCTGGGAGCGAACCGCCTCGTTCAGGAGGGGCCATTCCAGTAACCACCCTTGACGGGCGCTTACGGTCACGTGCGAGGCGACGCTTAGGATCCGCCCCCGCAACTCCCGCTCGAAGCCGTTCATGACTGAAAGCACGGTAATCAGTGCCCAGACCCCGACGGTGATTCCAAGTATGGATATCGCCGAGATAAAGGAGACAAAGTGGTTGCGTCGTCGGGCCCGCGTATAACGAAGCCCTACGAAAAACGGAACCGGTAGATTCATCGGCACGAGGACGGCTTGAGGGTCCTAGTCTGCTGCCTCTGGGCGCATATGGGGAAACAGGAGCACGTCTCGGATAGAGGGGCTGTCTGTCAAAATCATCACGAACCGATCGACTCCTAAACCCCCGCCCGCATTGGGTGGAAGTCCGTACTCCAGTGCGTGAATGTAGTCCGCGTCGTAAAACATCGCCTCTTCATTACCCTGTGCCTTGGCCTGCGCCTGCTCCTTAAAGCGATCCGACTGATCATCCGGGTCGTTCAATTCCGAGAAACCGTTAGCGAGCTCGCGACCCGCCACGAAAAGTTCGAATCGATCGGTCAGGTCCGGGTTATCGTTCTGTCGACGTGATAACGGCGATACCTCCTCCTCCGTCAGATCCATGTAGTCATTGAAATCCTTATAGGCCTCGTTGTACTCCAACATTGTGAACTCAGGGTTGTGTCGCGTGCTCAGCCCTTCGTTACGAAAGTTCCGATTTAACTCGTATACCCGCTCGAAACCGCCGACCAGGCAGCGTTTGATTGCCAACTCCTGAGCCACCCGCAGATAAAGGTCGACACCCAGAGCATGGTGGTGCGTCACGAACGGCCGCGCGTTTGCTCCGCCGGGAATCATTTGCATGATGGGCGACTCGATCTCCAAATAACCTCTTTCATCCAAGAATCGCCGAAGACCGGTGACGATCTTCGCCCGCTTGCGGAACACCTCGCGGGAATCCTGATTGGCCAGCAAATCAACGTAGCGCTGCCGATAACGGGCTTCGACGTCGGTGAGGCCGTGATATTTCTCGGGTGGAGGCTGTAGTGATTTGACCAACAAACGGAGTTGTTCTACCGACACCGTCAGTTCACCCGTCCGGGTACGAAAGAGCGTCCCGTCGACTCCGATAATGTCGCCAAGATCAAGCTTCTTGAAAACCTCGTTATAGACCCCCTCCGGTAACGCATCGCGCTGGGCATAAATCTGGATATCGCCAGATTCATCCCGTAAGTGCGCAAATGCCGCTTTGCCCATAATCCGCTTAGTGATGAGTCGCCCGGCAAGCTTGGCCCTTACAGGATTTTCAGAAAGTGACTCGGTATCTGCATCGGCATGGCTCGTGAGCAGCTCGGCGGCGTGCGCATCGCGACGAAAGTCATTGGGAAAAGCGTCGCCTGAGGCTCTCAGTTGACGGAGCTTTTCCCGCCGTTGCGCGACCTGCTCGTTGTCATCGTTACGATTCATGTTTATCTCTTTTTGGTTTAAAGGCCGGCTTTCAAACTGGCCTCAATAAAGAGGTTCAGTCCCCCGTCGAGAACCGCCTGGGTGTTGCCGGTTTCGACCCCGGTACGCAAATCCTTGATTCTTGATTGATCAAGAACATACGAGCGGATCTGACTCCCCCAGCCGATATCCGCCTTGGAATCCTCAAGCGCTTGCTGTTTTTCCCGCTGCTCTCGCATCTCGGCATCATAGAGGCGGGCCCTCAACATGTTCATGGCTTCAGCGCGATTGCGATGCTGTGACCGATCATTTTGACACTGCACGACAATACCAGAGGGCAGATGGGTAATCCGCACCGCCGAATCGGTCCTGTTTACGTGCTGGCCACCGGCGCCGCTCGCCCGATAGGTGTCGATACGCAGGTCTGCGGGATTAATTTCCACCTCAATACTCTCGTCGATTTCAGGATAGGCGAACACTGATGCGAATGAGGTGTGGCGCCGATTACCCGAATCGAACGGTGACTTTCGCACCAATCGGTGAACACCGGTCTCGGTCCGAAGCTTTCCGTAGGCGTATTCACCCTTCACGGCAACCGTGGCGCTCTTAATTCCCGCTACTTCCCCCTCTGATCGATCAACCAATTCAGTCGACAGGCCCTCATCCTCACACCATCGTAAGTACATACGCAGGAGCATCTCTGCCCAGTCCTGGGCTTCGGTCCCCCCGGAACCAGCCTGAATATCAATGAAGGCGTTAGCCCCATCCAGCTCGCCCGAGAACATCCGCAGGAACTCAAGCTTCTCGACCTGCTGACGAATCTGCTGCACGTCGCCCTTTAACTCGTCAACCGATCCTTGATCGGCTTCTTCGCGAGCCAACTCCAGCAACTCAGCGGCATCTTTAATCTGTCCGCTCAGCGTATCAATCGTGACCACGGTCGTTTCAAGGCTGGCTCGCTCGCGACCCAAAGCCTGGGCCTGCTTCGGGTCATTCCAGATGCCCGGATCCTCCAGCCGCATCATTACTTCATCAAGGCGTTCTTTCTGCTCTTGATAGTCAAAGATACCCCCTAAGCGACTCGAGGCGCTCTAAAAGGTCAGTTATCGCATTCGACAGGTCATTGGTTTCGATCATGCTATTTCAACTCTATAGGCGGGTTTCAACACGCCAGCCCACGGGATTTACTAGGAGGGATACAGACTGCTATCCCTCATGAGGGGGGCGGCAGGAGCGTTAAGCCTTGCCCCGTTTTCGCCGTTAATGGACAATTCCACCTCCCCATCTTGCCCCATCTTTAAAACGTTCAGATTCCTATGATTATTGGTATTCCGCGAGAGCGAGCTCCTGGCGAAAAGCGTGTGGCGCTAGCGCCCACAGCCATCAGCGCAGCGCAAAAACTGGGCTTTACGCTTCAGGTCGAAACCGGGGCGGGAAGCGCTGCCGGCTTCTTAGACGCTGATTATATTGAGAGCGGCGCAGAAATTGTGGATTCCCACGAAGCGCTTTGGGGGTCGAGCGACATCGTGGTCAAGATTCGCGCACCAATTTTTGATGCAAACAATTCCAATGACGAAGCCTCTCTGCTTCGGGAAGGTCAGACCCTGATTAGTCTCATCGCGCCCGGACAGAACCCACAGATGCTCGAGGCGTTCGCTAATCGTGGCGTGACGACGATGGCAATGGACGCCGTGCCTCGCATTTCCCGAGCTCAAAAGCTTGATACATTGAGCTCAATGGCAAATGTGGCCGGCTATCGCGCGGTTGTGGAGGCGGCTAACCACTTCGGTCGATTTTTTACCGGACAGGTCACTGCTGCTGGAAAAGTTCCCCCCGCGAAAGTCCTGGTGATTGGCGCCGGTGTGGCCGGCCTCGCGGCGATTGGAGCGGCAGCAGCCATGGGCGCGATCGTTCGGTCCTTTGACACCCGTCCCGAGGTAAAGGAACAGGTAGAAAGCATGGGGGCGGAGTTCCTTATGCTGGAGTTCGATGAGGAGGGCTCTGGCGAAGGCGGTTACGCCAAGGTCATGAGCGAAGAGTTCATAGCGGCCGAAATGGCCCTTTTTGCTGAACAGGCCCGCGATGTCGATATCA